>NZ_JBFTZL010000288.1:0-2989 GCF_056406825.1 Arthrobacter sp. P1_A5
GAGCCGGGGCGGCGGGCGGCGCGGCGGGGTCCTGCGGCCCGGCGGGCGGCGCAACCTTCGCGGGCGGGGTGCTCGACGCCGGTGGGGTACTGGTGCGCGGTGACGTGGGTTCCGGGTCGCTGGGCTCGGGCTCGGGGTCGCTGGGCTCGGGGTGGCTGGGTTCCGGGTCACTGGGCTCGGGGTCGCTGGGTTCCGGGCTGCTGCCGTGCGACGGCGACGGGGAGGACTCGCCCGAGCCGGCGGACGGCGAGGGGCTCGGCGTCGTCGAGGAGCCCAGCAGGCTGTCCAGCACGTCGCCGAGGCCGAGGGTCAGCGAACCCTGCGCGGACGGTGCGGTGGACGCCGCCGCGGACAACCCTGCGGCCGCCTGCGAGGCAGGAGCCCCGGCGGTGCCAGCCAGTACGGCCCCGAGCGCGACCGCCGCCGCGCCGCTTCGAAGGCCCCGATGGCGGCCGGTCTTCGTTGTTGACACCTTGGACCTGAAAATAAACATGGTCATCGAGCCTAGCCGGAATCGACCAGCAGGAAAAACTTGCAAAAACCGCGAATTTCCGGCACGAAACCGCCGGGTCCGGAGGGGCTCAGGGTGCCTTTGGAACCGCTGTGATTCCTGTGACTGAAGGTGTGCCTGGGACTCAGGAACGTCGTTCGGGACAGCCAAAATCAGGGTCACCAAATTCAGCGCAGCCGCGTTCAGGACAGCGTTCAGGACAACAGGGTGCGGACCTGCTGCGGGGTGTCGGCCACGATCGCTGCCAGGCCATTGCCGGACAGCCAGCCGCCCACCACGGCAAGCGTGCCGTCCGCGGCACAGACGCTCCGGACGGCCGCGACGCGCTGCCTGTGGCCCAGGGACGCAAACGGCAGCGCGCCGGCCCAGCGGACCACGTCCCAATCGGCCACGTCCCCGGCGCCGACTGGCACCACCAGCAGGGCCGACGCATCAGCAAGGGCTGCGCGGAAAAGTTCATCGTCGGAGCGCGGCGCCGCGGCCAGCGGCGCCGCGGCCAGTCCGCCGCCGCGGGACTCGGGCAATGCCCCGGGAGTAACAGCCCCTGGAGCTGTGCTCCGCCCATAGGAGAGCCGGAGCACATGCCTTCCCGGGCCTGCCTGCTCCGCCAGCCACGCCCATTTGGCGGTGGCGTGCGTCAGCGCCTTGGCCTGCACACCCGGGCTCTGCGGGGCAACAAGCACGCCGGTGCCGCGTGGCGCCGCGTCAAGGGCCGGGAGGTCCACCACGAGCGTGACAAGGCTGACGTCGGGTCCGGCATCGGGGCGGAGGCCGGCAAGTTCCGGCAGGGACTCCTCAAGCAGCCCGACGGCGGCGGGACCCTCGACCGCAACCGCGAGGAGCCCGGCGTCGAAAGTGGCCTGGTCCGTGGCCACGCGCCAGCCGTCGGCTGAGCGCCGCACTGACCGGGCCGCGGTGCCGGGCAGCAGGGTGACTCCGCGCTGACGCAGATCGGCCAGCAGGGCGGCGACGAGGGTGTGCATGCCACCGCGCAGCCCGGCGACGGCGGAACCGGCCTTCTGGAGCCCGCCGGCCTGGCCTGCTCCGGACGGTCCGGGGGGTCCGCCCGTGGCGACCGCCGCTCCCCTGCGCTGGGCCGCGACGGCGGCGGCGAGGGAACCATGCTGGCGGATGAGGGCCCGCAGACCGGGGGCCACCATGTCGACGTCGAGCACTGAGGGGTCGGCCGAGTGCACGCCGCCGACCACCGGTGCGACGAGCCGGTCCAGGACCCGCTTGCCCATCCGCCGGCGGACCAGGGCTGACACGCTCGTTGCCGCGTCAGCGGTGCCCAGCGAGGCCGGCAGCACGGCGTCGACGGAGGCGCGGAGGGATCCCAGCAGGCCCAGCGACCGGCGGACTTCCGGGTCCCACGGGCTCGCCGGGATGCCCAGCACACCGGTCTTAGGCAGTTCCCGGGGGCCGTCAGGCAACTGGACCCAGGCCCCGCCGGGGTTCGGCGCGACGATCTCGCCGGCCAGCCCCAGCTCCGCGGCGAGATCGGCTACGGCGGCGGTGCGGGTGGCGAAAGACTCCGCACCGCTGTCCAGGGTCAGTCCGGCCACGACATGGCTGCCGACACAGCCGCCCCAGGCCTCGCCGGCCTCCAGGACGGTGGTGCGGACCCCGGCCCGGGCGAATTCCCGTGCCGCAAGCAGTCCGGAAATCCCGCCCCCGATCACAACGGCGGTACCTTCCACGGGAGTCCCGGCGGCGCCTGCGTCCACGCCCCTACTCCGGAGCGATGGAGTGGATGAGTTCGACGACGCGCGTGAGCACCTCAGGGTCCGTCTCCGGCGGCACACCGTGGCCGAGGTTCAGGACGTGCCCGGGCGCCGCGGAGCCGGCCGCGATCACCTCTCGGACGTGGGCTTCGAGGACTTCCCACGGCGCCGAAAGCAGTGCCGGGTCGATGTTGCCCTGCAGCGGGACGGTGCCGCCGAGGCGGCGGTTGGCTTCGTCCAGCGGCAGCCGGTAGTCGACCCCCACGACGTCAACGCCGACGTCGCGCATCGCGACGAGCAGTTCCGAGGTGCCGGTGCCGAAGTGGATCAGGGGTGCGCCCAGGTGCCGGACATGGTCCAGGGCACGGGACGACGCCGGCGCAACGAAGCGCTGGTAGTCGGCAAGTCCCAGCGAACCGGCCCAGGAGTCGAAGAGCTGGCCGGCGGAAGCGCCGGCTTCCAGCTGTGCGCGGAGGAACATCCCCGAGGCATCGGCGGCCCAGTTGGCCAGGGCAGTCCAGGTTTCGGGGTCGGCGTGCATCATGGTGCGCGGGCCGAGGTGGTCGCGGGAAGGCTTGCCTTCCACCATGTACGCGGCGAGGGTAAAGGGCGCACCGGCGAAGCCGATCAGCGGGGTGCTGCCGAGCTCGGCCACCGTGAGCCGGACGGCTTCGCGGATGGGCTCCAGGGCCTCCCAGGTCAGCTGCGGAAGGGCGGCAACGTCCGCGGCCGTGCGGACCGGTTTGTCCAGCAC
>NZ_JBFTZL010000289.1:0-2962 GCF_056406825.1 Arthrobacter sp. P1_A5
CGCCGGCGCCACCACCGTGATCGCCGTCGACATCGACGCCAAAAAGCTCCAGCGCGCCACGGAGCTCGGCGCCACCCACACGGTGGACTCCTCCGCCGTCGACCCCGTCGAAGCGATCCGCGAACTGACCGGCGGTTTCGGCGCCGATGTGGTGATCGACGCCGTCGGCCGCCCGGAAACATACAAGCAGGCCTTCTACGCCCGGGACCTCGCCGGCACGGTGGTCCTGGTGGGTGTGCCGAGCCCGGAGATGACCCTGGAACTGCCGCTGCTGGATGTGTTCGGCCGCGGCGGCTCGCTGAAGTCCTCCTGGTACGGCGACTGCCTGCCTTCGCGTGACTTCCCCACGCTCATCAGCCTCTACCGGCAGGGCAAGCTGGACCTGGACGCCTTCGTGACGGAGCGGATCACGATCGACCAGATCGAGGAAGCCTTCACGAAGATGCACGCCGGCGCTGTGCTGCGCTCGGTGGTGGAACTGTGAACGCCGGCCCCATGAGCATCCGGATCGACCGGCTGGTGACCTCCGGGACGTTTTCCCTCGATGGGGGCACCTGGGATGTTGAGAACAACGTCTGGATCCTCGGGGACGACGCCGAATGCGTCATCATCGATCCGGCCCACGATCCCGCTGCCGTGGCCGCGGCCGTCTCGGGCAGGAAGGTCACGGCAATCCTGCTCACGCACGGCCACGATGACCACCTCGGCGCAGTCGGAGCCCTCCGGATGCTCGTGAACGCGCCCGTGTACCTGCACCGGGCCGACTGGATGCTGTGGGAGCGGGTGTTCCCCGGCACCGAGCCGGACCACGCCATTGCCGACGGCGACACATTCGACGTCGCAGGGGCAAGGCTCGTGGCACTGCACACCCCCGGCCACTCGCCCGGGTCCGTGTGCTTCCTTCTCGAAAGCGAAGGCACCGTGCTCAGCGAAAAAACAGTGTTCAGCGGGGACACGCTGTTCCAGGGTGGCCCCGGGGCGACGGGCCGTTCCTTCAGCGACTTCCCGACCATCATCGAGTCCATCCGGACCCGGCTCCTGCCGCTCCCGGCCGACACGACGGTCCGGACCGGCCACGGGGATCCCACAACGATCGGCGCCGAAGCACCGCACCTTGAGGAATGGATCGCCCGCGGCCACTGACCGCGTCCGCGGAAAGGCCCGGCCCACCGCTTCCGGACCGGGCCTTTCAGCCATAGGATGTGGGGCCATGAGCTCTCGCACCAGCATGGATCCGGCAACACTGGCCGCGGACCTGCGTACCCAGTTCGATGCATTCCTCGATGAGCATCGCGCGGACCTGCACGCCTGCCTGGACGGGCTCACCGAAGAAGAGGCCCGGGCCTCGCTGGTGCCGTCGCGGACCACCCTCCTCGGGCTGGTGAAGCACGCCGCCTTCGTGGAGAAGGTCTGGTTTGACGAGGCCATCACGTGCCGGCCCCGGGCGGAGATCGGCATTCCGGCCACCCCCGACGAATCGTTCATCCTGGCGGATGACGACACCATCGCGGACCTCCAGGCCGCCTACCTCCAGGCCTGYGGGGACTCACGGCGTCGGGCCGCTTCGCTCGGCCTTGACGACCTTGTCAGAGGCAACCGGCGCGGCCCGCTGCCGCTGCGGTGGGTCTACCTGCACATGCTCAGGGAACTCGCCCAGCACTGCGGCCACGCGGACATTCTGCGCGAGCAGATCCTCGCTGCGCGCACCTGACGGCACCGGCCTCCCGGGTCAATGTTCTGAACCAAAAGAGCGGCATTGAACAATGGGTGCTGGTGAGCGCGGATGCGGCCACCCCCGATTGGTTTTCACAGGGCCGCATCCGCGCTGGTCTAGGGAAGCCCGGGTTCAGGCTCTGGTCCCGCGTGCCGGCCGCGTAATCGCGCCCCGATCAGCTCAGACACCACAGCGGGGGCGCGCAAGGAAGCAGGCCAGCCGGAAGTCGTGCCCGATCTAAAGGCCAACGCCGTGAACTGGACTACGGCACTGCCGGGGACAACGACTCTGGTGGCCATGAGATAGGAACTCCCGCAACGAAGATTGCAGCCTCTGCCTGACCAAATTCAGAATAGCAATTGCATTTGCCTTGCAAAAGGAAAAGCGAGTAACAATTGATATGCTGTTATTCCGGCCGATATCCCGTGGTCCGGCTCACCGTCTCCAGGCCCCGGTGTTTGTAAGGACCACCGTCCGGAAAGATGTGGGATGCGGATGAGGTCAACCGGCCGGTGCGCTGGCCGTCATTTCGTGGACGGGGCGTATTCCGGGTAGTAGCGCTGGATCTCCTGAACGGTCTTGCCGGCCCTCACCATTCGCTCAACGGACATCATGCTCCGGACTTCCTCGTCCGAGGACCGGGTGCTGTTCCACGGTCCCATCGTTCGGTAGCAGAAGTCATTCGGATCGTTCAGCCTGGCGAGTTTTCATTCCTCTATTCATGGTTCCCCAATTGGCCAGAAATATGTTGGCGAGCCTACCGCACAGGTGCCAGGTTTCCCGAGCGACGGTGTTTTCCGCTCGGTCATGGAGGTTCGGCAGTTTGCCTCGCCGGAATCGCAGATGGGTCTTGATCCACTCCGCGGTCCTGGGAAACAATGTTCGCGGAATAATGGGCCCCGGAGAAAGGGTTTCAATGACAGCGCGGGATACCTCCTCAGTCGGTGCTCCGTGCTGGGTCGACACCTGGCAGCCCGACCCCCAGACGGCCAAGGACTTCTACGGTCCGCTCTTCGGGTGGACTTTCGACGACCCGACGCCGATGCCGTCCGGTTTCGACGGCGACTATTACGCTGCGCGCCTCCGCGGTCGGCTGGTTGCCGGAATCGGACAGGCGCCGCCGCTATCGCCGCCGGGGTGGTTCACCCACGTGCGTGTCGAAAACGTCGGGGAAGCCTTGGCTCGTGCCGAGCGGGCGGGGGGCATGCGCCTGGGGCCGTTTGGTGCCGGCCCGGTTAACCGTATTGC
>NZ_JBFTZL010000290.1:0-2900 GCF_056406825.1 Arthrobacter sp. P1_A5
GTGGTCGTGGTGATCCCGGTCCTGACGGTGATCATGACGGTGATCGTCCGCCGCCTGATTCCCCTGTACCGCCAGGGCCAGGGCCTCCTGGACCGGATCGGCCGGGTGCTGCGGGAGCAGATCATCGGTGCGAATGTCATCCGCGGCTTTGTCCGGCAGGACCACGAGGTCCGCCGGTTCGATGAAGCCAACAAGGACCTCACCCGGAACAATCTGCAATCCGCCCTCCTGGTGGCGGCGATGATGCCGATGATCATGTTCGTGGTCAACATCTCGTCCGTGTTCGTGGTGTGGTTCGGCGGCCATCGCATCGACGCCGGCGAAATGCGGCTGGGGGCGCTGACGGCGTTCATCGCCTACATCCTGCAGATCCTGATTGCCATCATGATGGCGATGTACGTCTTCATGACCGCCCCCCGGGCGGCGGCCTGCGCGGAACGGATCCGCGAGGTGCTGGACACGGATCCGGCCATCGCGGATCCGGCCGTTCCCGCCGGGGCAGCCCCTGCCACCATTCCAGCCGATGGGTCTGGTGTGGCGGGCACCGCCGGTGCGGCCGCCGTCGCCGGCGCCCCCGGCCGCTCCGGCGCTGTCGAGTTCCGGAACGTGTCCTTCGCCTACCCCGGCGCCGAAGCACCCGTGCTGGACGGCGTCTCCTTCACCGCCAGGGCCGGTACCACGACGGCGATCATCGGCGCGACCGGCAGCGGCAAGACGACACTCCTGAACCTGCTGCCCCGTTTCCTCGACACGACGGCCGGAGAGATCAGCATCGGCGGGGAGAACGTGCGGGCGATGCCCCTGGACGTCCTGCGCGGCCTGATCGCAATAGTCCCGCAGCAGTCCTACCTGTTCGCGGACACGGTCGCGGGGAACCTCCGGTTCGGGGCGYCCGCCGCGAACGAGCCCGAAATATGGCAGGCGCTCGAAGCTGCCCAGGCCGCCGACTTTGTCCGCGCCCTGCCGCTCGGGCTCGACACGCCCGTAAGCCAGGGCGGCACGAACTTCTCCGGCGGCGAACGGCAGCGCCTGTGCATCGCGCGGGCCCTGCTCAAGCGGGCCCCCGCCTACCTTTTCGATGACAGTTTCTCGGCTCTGGACTACGGCACCGACGTCAGGCTCCGGGCGGCGGTCGAGCCGCTGCTGCGCTCGGCGACCGTGCTGATCGTGGCCGAGCGGGTGTCAACAATCGTGGACGCCGGGCTGATCCTGGTACTGGAGGGCGGACGGGTCGTCGCGCAGGGCACGCACAGCGAACTCATGGAGTCCTCGCCCAGCTACCAGGAAATTGCCGCGTCCCAGCTGGTGCTGGAGGAAGCCCCATGAGCCGCGCGCGGGCACACCGCGCCGGGACCGTTGCGGGACCCGGCGTGCCGGAGCGCATCAAATGGCACACCGCCGCCCGGCTGCTTGGCCTGCTGCTGCCGCTGAAGTGGCGGATGACCGGCGTCATCGCCGCGACCTGCGCGTTCGTGACACTCAACGTGGCGGCGCCCAAGGTGCTGGGCGACGCCACCGACGTCGTCGTCGACGGCTTCCTGGGCGGCTCCCTCGACGAGCAACAGCTGGCCGAGCGGCTGCTGGCCGTTTCGGCCATGTACGTCGGGGCATCGTTGTTCAGCTGGATCCAGGGCAGCCTGACCGCCACCGCGGTGCAGCGCCTCAGCTACGGCCTCCGCGGCTCCGTGGAACAAAAACTGCATGTGCTGCCGTCCAGCCATTTCGAGGAACAGCGCCGCGGCGACGTGCTCAGCCGGGCAACGAACGACGTCGACAATATCTCTCAGGCGCTCAACCAGCTCCTCAACCAGCTCATCATGGCCATCCTGATGCTCTCGGCCGCTCTCGCCATGATGCTGTGGCTCTCGCCGCTGCTGGCTCTGATCGCGATCCTCTCGGTGCCTGTGTCCACGATGATCACCGTGCTCGTGGCCCGGCACTCCCAGGCGCACTTCAAGGAGCAGTGGAGCAGCACGGGGGCACTGCACGCTCAACTCGAGGAATTCTTCACCGGGCATGAAGTGGTCAAGGCCTTCGGCCGGCAGGAAGAGTCGGCGGCGAGCTTCCGGGAGCGCAACGAGAAGCTCACGCGATCGAGCACCCGCGCCCAGTATTTGTCCGGCATCGTGCAGCCGCTGCTGGTGTTTGTCGCCAACCTCAACTACATCGCGATTGCTGTTGTGGGGGCGCTGCAGGTCACCGCGGGGCTCTTGACAATCGGCGGCATCCAGGCCTTCGTCCAGTTCTCCCGTCTCTTTAGCCAGCCGGTGAGCCAGATCGGCGGCATGCTGACCCTCGTGCAGTCCTGCCTGGCCTCGGCGGAGCGGGTGTTTGAGCTGCTGGACGCCCCGGAGATCCCTGCGGACAGCGCCGTGCCGGCCGTGCCGGCCGTTTCGGCCAACGGCGCCGGCAAGCTGCAAGGCGCCACGGCCGCGCGAAAGCTCCATGTCCCGCGCAAATCCTCCAACGGACGCAAAGCCCCTGCCCCGGGCACGCCCGGCGACCTGCTGGATCCCGGCGCAGTGGCGGGCCGGGTCACGTTCGAGCGCGTCAGCTTCAGCTACAGCCCCGGCACCCCCGTGGTGAAGGACCTCTCCTTCACGGTGGACCCGGGACAGACCGTGGCGATCGTGGGMCACACCGGYGCCGGCAAGACCACTCTGGTCAACCTTCTGATGCGCTTCTACGAACTCGACTCCGGCCGG
Source organism: Arthrobacter sp. P1_A5 (assembly GCF_056406825.1). Lineage (NCBI taxonomy): Bacteria > Bacillati > Actinomycetota > Actinomycetes > Micrococcales > Micrococcaceae > Arthrobacter > Arthrobacter sp. P1_A5. Next base: position 2,706 of record NZ_JBFTZL010000290.1, read on the forward strand.
ATCCTGGTGGACTCGACGGACATCGCCACCATCCCGCGGGACGAGCTGCGGCGCGCCTTCGGAATCGTCCTGCAGGATGCCTGGCTGTTTACCGGCAGCATCCGGGAGAACATCGAATACGGCCGGCCCGGCGCCACCGAAGCCGATATCGTCGCGGCGGCCCGCGCCAGCCACGTGGACCAGTTTGTCCGGTCC
>NZ_JBFTZL010000291.1:0-2899 GCF_056406825.1 Arthrobacter sp. P1_A5
GGCCTGCGGTGGCGCGGGCCGGGGCGGCGCCGGTGCTGGTGGAGGCGGTACCGGGATGGGCACCGGCGGCGCAGGCGCCGGGACCGGGTAATCGCCGGCGTACTGGTGCGGCGCAGGCCTGGTGACCGGGGGTGGCCGATTTGCCAGGATCAGCCCGACGCCGCCTAGCCCGATGCCTGCCGCGCCACCCCACTGGACCGCGGCGCTGCCGAGCAGCCCGCCACCCTCCGCGACCGCGGCGCCACCCCCGACGATCGCGGTGCCCTCGGCCACCACGGCCCCGCCTTCGAGCAGCAGGGCGCCGCCTTCGAGCAGCAGGGCGGCGCCGCCCACGATGACGCCGACCCTCCCGGTTGGGTCGGTCACCGTGATCGGGTTGGCGTGCGCGAACGCGTACGTGTTCGGGCCGTCGGCGAGGTGCTCCGGGTCGGTGCTAGTCCAGCGGCCCAGCCAGGGGGCGTAGTAGCGCGCGGCGTGGTAACTGAACCCGCTCTCCTCGTCGCGCTCTTTGCCGCCCCAGCGGTAGCGCTTGGGGAGGTCGGTCTGGGCGCGGACCGCCTGGTAGGAGGTGCTGCCGTAGGGGAAGTACTCCTCGTAGCTAAGCACCGCCGCGGTCTCGTCGAGCTCGAGGGAGACGGTCGGCAGGTGGTTGCTGTACTGGTAGCGCAGCAGCCGCGCGGGCGCCGGGTCGGCGCCCTTCGTTCGCCGCTCGAGCGAGGCCACCGGGCGTCGAGCCGCGACGATGAGCACCTGCTCCCGCTCGCGCGTGACGGTGGTCCCGTCGGCGGCGTACTCGCGGAAGACCTCCATTGACCCGAGGTAGATCCGCTCGCGCAGCCGCCGCCCGGCGCCGTTCCCGGAGGGAGACTCGGTCACCTTGCGCAGCCGGATGCCACCGGAGTCGTAGACGTAGAAGGTCGTCTCGCCCGTCCCGTTGGCGACGACCGTGCGGGTGGTGGACGTGAGCTGGTCGTGCTCGTTCCAGGTCAGGTCCGCCAGGTGCGGCATCGAGGTGGTGCTGCCTGCTTCGTCGTACCCGTACGTCGCGGAGTACGGGCCGAGGTCCGGGTCGCCCGGGAGGCTGGTCGCCGAGAGTCGGTTGCCGGTGACGCCGGGCTCGAGCCGCGACGGCTCGGCGTACTGGTAACGCTGGGTCCAGCCGTTGCCACCGACCCGGTGCACGAGCGCCAGCAGGTTGCCGACAGGGTCGTAGTTGTAGCTCTCGGTGTAGGTGGCCATCGCGTTGCCGTCGCCCGGGTGTGCCAGCCGGGTCCAGGGCGCGTCGTCCGCCGTCACCTGCCGGGCGTGGTTCAGGCCGCCACCGGTCTGACCCATGTGTTCGCGGCCGGTCGCCCGGACCAGGCGGTAGCCGGCGTCGTAGGTGTAGTCGGCCGTCGGGTCGACCCGTTGGTTGCGGAAGAAAACCACATCGTGGATGTCGGCGTCGTCGCGCAGGCGGGTGATGTTGCCGACCGGGTCCCAGGTGTAGCCCAGGTCCTGGACGATGCGTTCGTCGGCGGGGAAGGTCGCCGGCCGCGTCGTGGTGAGCCGCCGCAGCCTCAAGGTCTGGGGGTTGTAGTCCCGCGTCGTCACGGTGCCGTTGCCGAGCTCGACCCGGGTGCGCTGGCCGTCGGCGTCGTACTCGATGTCGACGACCGGGTGCAGGGGAGCCGTGTCCGGGTCGAGCAGGTTGTCGGGCGCTACCGCCAGCTGCTCCCAGACGTCGACACGTTCGACGAGGCCGGCCTCATTGTAGGCCGCCATGACCACGTCCATCGGGCCGCCGTCGACGTGCGGGACCACCGCGAGTACCGGCCGGCTGACCGCGTCGCTCAGCGCGCGGGCGTGGAAGACCTCCGGCTCGAGCAGGGCGGCCGTCGCGGCGTCGAGCGTACCCGGGTCGGTCAGGTCCGCGATCGGCGACCAGTCGACGTCGCTGCGGTAGCTAACCGACAGCCTGCGCGACCGGTCGACCAGGTTGCCCTTGAAGTCACACGAGTCGTTGGCGCTGACGCCTCCGGCGTCGTAGTGCCGCAGCACCTCACCGCACAGGTTCGCCACGGCATGGCCCTCGCCATAGACCGTGCGCTGTGCCAGCCGCTCGGCGGCGCCGTCTGCCGTGACATACTGGTGGGTCGGGCGACGCACCGGGTCGTAGCGGGTCCGGGCGGCGTAGCCGCGCTCGTCCCAAGTGCGGATCGGGTGCCCGACGACGTCGACCAGCATCCAGCGAGCACCGGAGTCCATCGCGCGGTGCATCAGCTCGCGGCCGCTGACGTCCCGGCCGAGCACGTAGCCGACGCCGCCTCCCGCCAGCTGCTCGCGCTCGGCGTACTCCACCAAGCGCCTGCCCAGCGGGTCGGTGATCGCGAGCGTCTCGCCCTCGCAGTCGAAGGCGTGCCGAATGGCGTGCTTGCCCTCAGGGCCGAGGTCGCTGACCGAGAGGCAGATCCGTCCGGAGGGGTCGAGGTGCTCGACGGTCGGGGTGTCGGCGTACGCCGTGGTCTTGGCCGCCGCGTCATGCTCCGCCGCCCGTTCGGCCGGGGTGTCACCGAGCGTGCCGCCGGAGCGCTGCGCCACCCAGGAGGTGAACGCGCCGCCGCCAAGCAGCCGAGCGAAGTGGCCGCCCACGTCGGGGTCCGTCCGCGGGTCGGCCACCGAGGCCGTGTCACCGCGGTCGTGCTCCGCGCACGACCACGCGGTGGTGGTCGTCTTGGTCCAGGAGCCGTCGGGGTAGAGGGTCGCGACGTTGCGGCCAGGCGGGTCGTACATGCGCACGACGCTGACCCCGTTGGTCACCCCGAACTCGAAGGCCGGTGTCGCGGTGAAGAACCGCTGGAAACTGCGGACCGGCCGACCCTTGTTATCACGGATGGTCCACCCCGAGCCCACCCAGCGC
>NZ_JBFTZL010000292.1:0-2826 GCF_056406825.1 Arthrobacter sp. P1_A5
CGAGGTCCTCGATCAGTTCACGCCAGCCGGCGGTCTGGGATTCCGGGGCGAAGGGGTGGATGGAAGCGAACTCCGGCCAGGAGATGGCCTCCATCTCGGCCGTGGCGTTCAGCTTCATGGTGCACGACCCCAGCGGGATCATGGTCCGGTCCAGGGCCAGGTCGCGGTCCGAGAGGCGGCGGATATAGCGCAGCAACTGGGTCTCGGAACGGTGCGTGTTGAACACCGGGTGCTGCAGGAAGTCGGAGGTGCGCTCGACGGCGGGGTCCAGGCCAAACGCAGTGTCCGTGCCTGCAGCCGCGGCAGTCACGGACGCGCCGAACGCGGCGATGACGTCGGCGACGACTGCCACCGTCGTGGCCTCGTCGGCGGAGATGCCGACGGTGTCGGCGTCGATGGCGCGCAGGTTGACGCCCTTGGCGTCGGCTGCCGCGATGATCTCAGCTGCCCGGCCCGGCACGGAGACGGTGATGGTATCGAAGAAGGAGGTGTGCAGCACGTCCAGGCCGGCGGCCTTCAGGGAGGCGGCGATGGTCTTAGCGTGGACGTGGACCGACTGGGCGATTGCCTTCAGCCCGTCCGGGCCGTGGTAGACGGCGTAGAAGGAAGCCACGATGGCCAGCAGGGCCTGGGCGGTGCAGATGTTGGAGGTGGCCTTCTCGCGGCGGATGTGCTGCTCGCGGGTCTGCAGGGCCAGGCGGTAGGCGGGGACGCCGGCGTTGTCCTTGGAGACACCAACGAGGCGGCCGGGCATGGAGCGCTCGAGCCCCTTCTGAACGGCCATGTAGGCGGCGTGCGGGCCGCCGAAGAACAGCGGCACGCCGAAGCGCTGGGCGGAGCCGACGGCGATGTCAGCGCCCTGCTCGCCCGGGGACGTGATCAGGGTCAGGGAGAGGAGGTCTGCCGCGACGGTGACGAGGGCGCCGCGTTCCTTGGCATCGGCGATCACGGCGGTGTGGTCGAACACGCGGCCGGAGACGCCCGGCTGCTGCAGGACGACGCCGTTGATGACGCCGTCGGGCAGGCCCTTGGAGAGGTCGGCGACCTCGACCTCGAAGCCGAGGGCCTCGGCGCGGCCCTTGACGATCGCGATGGTCTGCGGCAGGCAGTCGGCGTCGAGGACTGTCTTGCCGTCGTGGGCGGTCTTATTCTTGTTGGCCCGGCGCATCATCAGCACGGCCTCGGCCACGGCGGTGGCTTCATCCAGCAGGGAGGCGTTGGCGATCGGCAGGCCGACGAGGTCCTGGACCATAGTCTGGAAGTTCAGCAGCGCCTCAAGCCGGCCCTGTGAGATCTCGGGCTGGTACGGCGTGTACGCGGTGTACCAGGCCGGGGCTTCGAGGACGTTGCGGCGGATCACCGGCGGGGTGAGCGTGTCGTAGTAGCCCTGCCCGATCATCTGCACGGCGGTCTTGTTCTTCGACGCCAGTTTGCGCAGCTCGGCGAGGACTTCGACTTCGCTCAGGGCCGCGGCGAGCGCCAGGTCGGCGTCCTGGCGGATGTCCTTCGGAACGGCGGTGTCCACCAGGGCGTCGACGGTGTCGTAGCCGACAGCCTTCAGCATGGCGTCGACGTCGGCCTGGCGGCGCGCGCCGATATGCCGGTCAACGAAGGACGTGGAGGCTGGGGTAACAGTCACAAGGAACTCCATAACTCAGGCGGCGCAGGGTACGCCACATTGATTCGGGTTCCTCCCCGCTCTGTATTGGACCTGAGAGTTTCCGCGCAGCCTGCGTTTCAGGGCTCCGCTTGCACCGTCGGTGAGCACAGCATGTCCGGGACACGCCTGCTACTTTCCAGAGATGCCTTGCCGCGGCGGTACATGGGCCTGAGAGATTCCTGGGGAGGGTTTGCTCCTACGGCGCCTGCTTGTACCTACTTGCAGGACTCTCCCGCCGCAGATCAAAGGCGTATTTAATTGGGTGTTCAATCGAGGGTGACAACAGTCACAGCTCTCATTGTCCTATGCCGGGCGCGCGTCCGCAAACTCCTTCCCGGCGGCGGACCCACGTTACGGGCCACGAGCCACCCGGCGGCGAATCCGGCGGCGCGAATTCGCCGGAAACGCCCGGAGTCGCCGCAACTTTCCGGCGTACTCGAACGCTTCCGGCGAAGTCGGCGAGGAGTAGGGGGTCGGCGGGCGTAGGGGGTCGGCCGGGGGTGGGGGGTGGGCTTCAGCCGCGCAGGCGCTCGACGGCGGCCAGGAGGCTCTGGACGTCCGCCTCGACTTCCGGCGGCGGCCCGCCGGGACCCCGCGCGAGCATGGCATTGAAGTACAGCCCGTCCCCCATGCACAGGACGGCCTTCGCCATGGCGGGCCCGACGTCGGCCGCCAGCAGTTCCAGCCAGCTCGCCTGGCCGGCGGCGAAGCGGCGGAGGGTTTCCCCGTGCGCCACCTCGGCGAGCCGCGTGGCGGCCACGAAGACCCGGTCCATGGGCGTGTCGGCCCACACCGAGGACTTGATGAAGTACGCCGCCGCCCCTTCCGGGGCTGCCGCCATGGCCGCAACATCCTCAGCCAGAAGCCGGTCCAGCCGTTCCAGCAGGACCGCGATCATCGCCTCTTTAGTCGGGAAATGGTAGAGCAGGCCGCCCTTGGAGACGCCGGCCCGGCGCGCGACGGCGTCCAGCGTCGCGGCGCGTTCACCGACTTCGATGAGCAGGGATTCGAAGGCATCGAGCACGGCCTCGCGGGCGACGGGTTTCCTGGGCATGCCTCCCATCATGCCTGTCCGCCCGCGCATTTCTTAACTATACCGTCCAGACGGTATAGTTATCTTCATGAGCATTCCATCGATCACCGCAGCCACCAGCACTCCTGCGGCC
>NZ_JBFTZL010000293.1:0-2811 GCF_056406825.1 Arthrobacter sp. P1_A5
CCAGGCAAACCTCGACGGCGGCGCCCTGGCCCTCGGTCACGCCTATGGAGCCTCGGGCGCGGTACTGGTCACCCGGCTGCTCGCACAGGCCCGCAGGTCCCCGGAGCCGGGGCAGCTTGCCCTGGCGATGATCAGCATCGCAGGCGGCATGGGCACGGCCGCGCTGCTGGGGTACGCGCGCCTGACCTGACCCCGGGAGGGGACATGCCCATTTTTGACCGCGCAGAGTGGACATATGGGCCACATGTCCACTGGCGGCGGTGAGGCCCCGCCTAGTAGACGGACCCTTCCAAGAGTTCTGAGAGTCGGCCGGCGGCGCGCCGGAGTTCAGGAACGCCGGCCTCGAGGCCGGCTTCGGTGGCTGACTCAACGGGGCTGGTTAGTGCCATGGACTCACTGGGGCGTCGGGTTCCGTTCGGCACAGCGACAGCGACCGACAGCACGCCGGTAGCACGCTCATCAGCCGAATACGCGTAATCGACGCCGGGCTCAGGCAGGCGTGCGCGGAGCTCGTCGGCAGTAAATGTACTCTCCTCATGGCCGGATGCGACGGCCGCGGCTACCACTTGCCCGAGTTCCGTATCGGAAACGGTGGCCAGCAGGATCTTCCCGGCCGCTCCGACGGTGAGGGGGAGACGCTTACCCAACGGCAGGTCATAGCGGAGGGGCGAGTCGCCGTCGACACGTGCGACGAGGATCCTTTCAAAGCCCAGCCTGGTGTACAGCGAGGCCGTGAGTCCCGTCTGGGAGGCCACCTGTTGGAGGATCGGCCGCGCGGCAACCACGAGGGGGTCGTTCTCCAAGTAGCTCCGGGCCGCGGGCAGGACCGCGGGGCCGATCCGGTAGGACTTGTCCGTCTGGCTGACCATGCCGAAATCCTGAAGGACCCGCAGGATCCGCAACGTCGTCGGCAGGCTCATGCCGCAGGTCCTGGCCAGGTCACTGAGGCGCTGGGGCCGCTCCGCACGCTGGAGTTCGGCGAAAACCTCCATCGACCTGGACAGGGAGCGCATGTTCCCGGCCTTGGGGCCGCCCTCTTCAGCGGAGCCGGCCGAATGTGTCGAAGTCACTGTCATTGTTTCATTCTATGTAACTGCACTGCGCTTGACAGCGTTTGTGTCTCCTGTCACTATTTCTTCAGACGAAATGTTCTTTCATTCTATGAAATAGAATATCGCAACGTAAGAAGGAAACGATGACAACGGAGTCACTACTGACTAAACCCGAGCGCGCCATCCGCGTCGCTCCGTCGGTGCTTGCGGGCATCGGCACGTTCGCCGCCGTCGGCGTCTATGTTCTGGCCAGTTCGGTCGGCCTCGGCCTGTGGACGTCGTTGGGGCCAGGTCCCGGCCTGTTCCCGTTCGCCATGGGAGGGGTGCTGGTCGCGATGTCGGCGCTCTGGCTGGTCCAGGAGCTGCGCCGGCCGAGCGAGAGGGCCGAGGGGATCGACAGGGGTCTGGTGATCGCGGTCGTGGTCAGCCTTGTGCTCCTGGCGTCCGTCATGGATTTGCTGGGCTTTCAGTTGAGCATGTTCCTGTTCCTGCTCTATCACCTGAAACTGCGGGGCCGCCGGACGTGGGTGTCCTCCCTGATCATCGCCCTTGCCGGAAGCGTCGGTGCGTTCTATGCCTTCAACTACGGGTTGAACGTCGCACTCCCCGTCTCGGCATTCGCTCCGCTGAACTGATCGGACTCTAGACGTGGACACACTCAACGAACTGCTCGGCGGCTTCGCAGCCGCCATGACCTGGCAAAATCTGATCTTCGCCTTCCTGGGCTGCCTGCTGGGCACCATCATTGGGGTCCTTCCCGGAGTTGGCCCGGTGGCCGGTGTAGCCCTGCTCATCCCGCTCACTTTGAACCTGGACCCCACCGGTTCGATCATCATGCTGTGTGCCATTTTCTACGGCACCCAGTACGGCGGAACCATCACCAGCGTTCTTTTGAACACTCCGGGTGAGGCGTCGTCGGCGATCACCACCATCGACGGTTACGCGATGACCAAGGTCGGCAGGGCCGGTGCGGCGCTGACCCTGGCCGCAGTGGGTTCCTTCGTCGGCGGAACCATCGCCACCATCGGACTGGTCGCTGCTGCTAAGCCCCTTGGCGAACTGGGCCTGCTCGTCGGTCCGCCGGAGTTCTTCGCCCTCATGGTCGTCGGCATCTCCCTGCTGGTCGCCCTGGCTGGCAAATCCATGGTCAAGGCCCTGATCTCCGGAGCCCTGGGCCTGCTGATCTCCATGGTCGGCATCGACCCCGTTGCGGGTGCCCCGCGCTTCACCTTCGGGATGGACCGGCTCCTGGACGGCGTTAGTTTCGTGGCCGTCATTGTCGGCGTCTTCGGGCTCTCCGAAATCCTGTCCCACCGCAAGAACGCGGAGACTCCGTTGGTTCATGCCCCCGGACTCCGCTCACTGCTCCCCACMCGGACGGAATGGCGSCGCAGCGCCCCYGCCATGGCCCGSGGCACGGGAGTCGGYTTCGGACTCGGCCTCATTCCCGGCATGACCGGATCGGTGTCGTCCCTGCTGTCCTATGCCGCGGAAAAGAAGTTTTCGYGCTTCCGCAATCAACTCGGCAAGGGTGCAGTAGAAGGCGTGGCCGGTCCGGAAACAGCCAACAACGCCCACGCCAATGCCGCCCTGATCCCGCTCTTTACCCTCGGCATCCCGGCATCCCCGACCATCGCCGTGCTGATGGGCGCGTTCCTGCAGCAGGGCCTGACTCCCGGACCCAGCCTCTTCACCGAACACTCCGACATCGCCTGGGCCATCATCGCCAGCCTCTTCATCGGAAACGTGCTGCTGCTGC
>NZ_JBFTZL010000294.1:0-2811 GCF_056406825.1 Arthrobacter sp. P1_A5
GTTCTGCCGGGGCTCCCGGGAGGCCGGGCAGCGGCCCGGCCCGGCCTGTTCAGGCCTAGTTAAAGACCGGGCTTTCGGTACGGCTGCGCTTGATTTCGAAGAAGTACGGGAAGGATGCCAGGGTCACCGTGGCGTCCCAGATCTGTCCTGCTTCCTCGCCGCGCGGGATGCGCGTCAGAACCGGGCCGAAGAAGGCCGTGCCGTTGAAGGCGACGACGGGTGTGCCCACGTCCTGACCGACCAGCGAGATGCCTGCCTCGTGGCTGGCGCGCAGCTTTGCATCAAATTCGTCGCTCTGGCCCGCGCCCGCAAGCTCGGCCGGCAGTCCGGCCTCGGCCAGCGACTTGGCGATGACCTCGTCAATGTCCTTGATGCCTTCGTTGTGGATCTTGGTGCCCATGGAGTCGTAGAGCGCCTTGATGTATTCGGCACCGTGCTGTTCAGCGGCGGCGGTGATGACGCGGACCGGAGCCCACGCCTTCTTCAGGAACTCGCGGTACTGCTCGGGCAGTTCCTCGCGGCCCTCATTGAGCACGGCGAGGCTCATGACATGCCACTCGGTCTTGATGTCGCGGACTTCTTCGACTTCGCCGATCCAGCGGKAGGTGACCCACGCGAAGGGGCACATCGGGTCGAACCAGAAGTCGGCTTTGTTGGTCATGGTTTCAGACACAGGTGTTCTCCTTAGGGAAGTCTGCGGGGAAAGCGCCGGGGCGGATCACGCACACGGCGCGCTAAACATTACAGCGACCTTGGCCGCGATAATATTCCGGATCAGGCGGACTTGCGCCGTTTGACCTCGTCGTGGGCGATCATCGTGGGCGCTGCCTTCTTGGTCACGACCTCTTCGGTGATCACGACGCTGGCGACGTCGTCGCGGCTGGGGAGGTCGAACATGACCGGGAGCAGGACTTCCTCCATGATGGCGCGCAGCCCACGGGCCCCGGTGCCGCGCTCCAGCGCCTGGTCGGCAATGGTGTTGAGGGCCTCGTCCTCGAAGATGAGCTCGACGCCGTCGAGCTGGAACATCTTCTGGTACTGCTTGACGAGGGCATTTTTCGGCGTCGAGAGGATCTGGATGAGCGCGGCGCGGTCCAGGTTGGAGACGGTGGTGATGACGGGCAACCGGCCGATGAACTCCGGGATCAGCCCGAACTTGAGCAGGTCCTCCGGCATGACCTCGCCGTAGGAATCCGTGGTGTTCTTGACCTCGTTGAGCGGGGCGCCGAAGCCGATGCCCTTGCGCCCGGACCGCGAACCGATGATGTCCTCGAGCCCCGCGAAGGCGCCGGCCACGATGAAGAGCACGTTGGTGGTGTCGATCTGGATGAATTCCTGSTGCGGGTGCTTGCGKCCGCCCTGCGGCGGKACCGAGGCMACCGTGCCYTCYAKGATYTTCARRAGCGCCTGCTGCACGCCCTCSCCCGAAACGTCCCGGGTAATGGACGGATTTTCGCTCTTGCGTGAGATCTTGTCGATCTCATCGATGTAGATGATGCCCTGCTCGGCCYTTTTGACGTCATAGTCGGCGGCCTGGATAAGTTTGAGGAGGATGTTCTCAACGTCCTCACCGACGTAGCCGGCCTCGGTCAGGGCCGTGGCGTCGGCGACGGCAAACGGAACGTTGAGGCGGCGGGCGAGGGTTTGGGCCAGATAGGTCTTGCCGCAGCCGGTGGGTCCGATCAGCAGGATGTTGGACTTGGCGATCTCGACGTCGTCGTGGTGCACGCCGTCGGCGAGGCTGCCGCTCTTCGGCGCGTGGCCGGCCTGGATCCGCTTGTAGTGGTTGTACACCGCGACGGCGAGCGAACGCTTGGCGGGTTCCTGGCCAATCACATATTCCTGCAGGAAATCAAAGATTTCGCGGGGCTTGGGCAACTCGAAACTGCCCAGGTCAGCTACTTCCGCGAGTTCCTCTTCGATGATCTCGTTGCAGAGTTCGATGCACTCGTCGCAGATGTAGACGCCGGGCCCGGCAATGAGCTTGCGGACCTGCTTCTGGCTCTTTCCGCAGAAAGAACACTTCAGCAGATCTGTGCTCTCGCCAATCCGAGCCATGTGTGAACCCCTTTAGTAGCTTGCTGCTGGCTGTGACATGTTCCACTCTAGGTCACTTTGGGCCCGTTGGGTGGAAAGCGGACGCCGGTGCGGCCAAGTAAAAATGCCGCACCGGCGCCGCGGAATGCTGATTAGCGCGCGATTGCCTGGGGCTTGATCTTGCGGGAATCGAGGACCTGGTCAATGAGGCCGTACTGCATGGCCTCGGCGGCCGTGAGGATCTTGTCCCGCTCGATGTCGTTGTTGACCTGCTCCGGCGTCCGGCCGGAGTGCTTGGCCAGCGTGTCCTCGAGCCAGGAGCGCATGCGCATGACCTCGGCGGCCTGGATCTCGAGGTCCGAGGCCTGCCCGCCCTGTCCGCCGGACAGCGAGGGCTGGTGGATCAGTACGCGGGCGTTCGGCAGCGCGAGGCGCTTGCCCGGCGTGCCGGCCGCGAGCAGCACGGCGGCCGCGCTGGCCGCCTGGCCGAGGCAGACGGTCTGGATCTCGGGCCGGATGTACGTCATGGTGTCGTAGATCGCGGTCATGGCGGTGAAGGAACCGCCAGGCGAGTTGATGTAGAGCGTGATGTCGCGGTCCGGGTCGGTGGACTCGAGCACCAGCAGCTGGGCCATGACGTCATCGGCCGAGGCGTCGTCGACCTGGACGCCGAGGAAGATGATGCGGTCCTCGAACAGCTTGGTGTACGGGTCCTGGCGCTTGAAGCCGTAGGGGGTGCGCTCTTCGAACTGGGGCAGCACGTAGCGGCTGCTC
>NZ_JBFTZL010000295.1:0-2794 GCF_056406825.1 Arthrobacter sp. P1_A5
GCCGTCGTCAGTGTGGTGCCCCGGCACTACATTGTGCGCACGAGCTGGGTGATCGGTGAGGGCAACAACTTTGTCCGCACCATGGCCTCGCTGGCCGAGCGCGGCATCGAACCGTCGGTGGTTGATGACCAGATCGGGCGGCTGAGCTTCACCGAAGACATCGCCGCCGGCATCCGGCACCTGCTGGAATCGGGCGCCGAGTTCGGCGTCTACAACCTCAGCAACGACGGCGAGCAGCAGTCCTGGGCGGACATCGCCGCGGACGTCTACGAACTCTCCGGCAAGCCGCGGGAGGCCGTGACCGGTGTGAGCACCGAGGAGTACTTCAAGGGCAAGGCCGTCTCGCCGCGGCCGCTGAACAGCGCCCTCAACCTGGACAAAATCAAGGCGACCGGGTTCACCGTTCCTTCCGCGGCGGAGCGGCTGAGCGACTACCTCGGTTCCTGATTTAACGGTCTTCAACCGTCAGCCCCAGGCACCACAACGCAGACCGGCCCCCGCATGTGCGGGGGCCGGTCTGCGTTGTGCGTGGTGCGGCGTCAGCCAAGACGGGCTAATAAGTGAGGCTTTGGCAGCCCAGCAGAGAGTTGTTCAGGCTCAGCATCGAGACCGCGACGCCGTAGGCGCACACCCGGTACTGGCCGCGCTGGGTGATGGGGACCGATGACGTGAAGCCGTGGTTTCCGACCATGTCGAGGGCGCTGTTGACGTCCGGGCGCTTCTGGTCTGCCATGAAGGCATACCCCTTCCGGATTCCGTCAGGCGAGGTCACGTAGACGTGGTCCGGGATCGATGAGGCGGGGAAGGCCGGATCCAGGGTCCAGCCGGATGCCTTGATGGAGGCTTTGCCGCTGATGACCTGGATCGAGGCCCCATCCAGGTAACCCATGGTGGCGGGGGTCGGGGCCGCGCTGATGGACTTGCAGCCCAGCAGGGTGTTGCCGGCCGTGACCGGGGCGATGCCGATGGCATAGGCGCACACGGTGTACTTCCCGGCCCGGGTCAGCGGGACCGAGACCTGGAAACCGTGGTCACCCACCGTCTGCAGCGCGGCGTTGACGTCCGGACGCGGGCGGTTCGCGGTGAAGGCGTAGCCGGGATTGGTGCCGTTGGGCGACTGGACGTAGACGTGCACGGGCACGCTCTTGCCTGGCTGCACCGGATCCAGTGCCCATCCGCTCAGCTGGAAGTTCGCGGCGTTGGGCGCCTGGGTGAGCGACACCGAATCGTAGGAGCCGAAGGGTGCGGGGTTCGCCTCGACGTTTGTGGTCTTGCAGGACAGCAGCACGTTGGCGTTTCGCCCGATCCCGTAGACGCACGCACGGTACGATCCCGGAACGGTGGCTTTGACCTGGTAGTCGAAGCCGTGGGCCAGCCCCAGTCCCGTCGCGTCCGCGACATCCTTCCGCGCGACGTTGGCCGTCATCCGGTACCCGGTGGTTTTCCCGGCGGGGTCGGTGACGTAGGCGTCGGCATAGCTGGAGGCCGAGGGGTTGGCGAGGTCGGCTGCCCAGCCCTTGAGCTGCAGCGTGACCTTGTCGGCTGTGCGGACCTGGCCGAAGCTGTCGAAGGACCCCGTCGGTGCCTCCACCCCGGTGGCCCGGAGTGACTTGCAGTCCAGGAGTGTGTTGCCGAAGGCCCCGATGGCGTAGGCACAGACCTTGTACGTGCCCGAAGCCGTGATCCGGACCGTGCCGTCGAAGCCGTGCAACGGACCGTAGCCGAGGGCCTGGTCAACATCGGGCCGGGGCTGGTTGGCCTGCCAGGCGTAGCCCTTCGTGGTCCCGGACGGATCAGTMACGTAAATGTGGGTCTGGATCGAGGACGACGTCCTCGCCAGGTCTGCCGACCAGCCCCGGGCGCGCAGGGAGACCGCGGCGCCGTCGCGGGTTACGGAGAGGTCGTCGAAGGACCCGGTGGGCAGCGGCGTCCCGGCGAAGCGCTGGAGTGAGGCATAGTCGCCGTTCCAGATATTGGAGTCACCCACGAACGGCCCGGTGCTGCTGTATTGCCACATGCTGAAAACGCTCCAGCTGGRGGGGACGGGCCCGGCGTTGTCCGTGGCGGAGAGCGGGTAGGACGCGACCCACAGCGGGTAGTCGCCGAAGCCCGCAGCGTTGGCCGTGCACTGGTTCCACCACGACGTGTTGGTGTAGATGACGGGAAGGCGGCCCGTGAGGGCCCGCATGGTGTTCCCGAAGTCGCGCACCCAGGACGTCAGCTGCGAAGGGGACATGCCGTAGCAGGTGTTGCCGAAGTAGAAGCCGTTGATGGTTCGGCCGGCGTAAGGGTTGAATTCGAAGTCGAGGACCGGGGGCATGGTCCGGCCGTCGGCACTCCAGCCGCCGCCGTTCTGGACGAAGAAGCGTGCCTGGTCGGCTCCCGATGACCAGTTCGGGATCGCGAAGTGGTAGGCGCCCCGGATCATCCCGACGCTGCGGGCGCCGTCGTACTGGGCGCCGAAGGAATCATTGGTGAAGTAGTTTCCTTCGCTGGCCTTGACGTAGGCGAAGCGGGCCCCCATGTTCCACTGGCTTTGCCAGTTGACGCTGGTCTGGTGGCCGCTGACGTCCAGGCCTTTGACCCCGTACGACGGCGACCACGTGCCCTGCGTGGTGAGCGATTCAATGGCGGCGGACTCGGTGGTCGCCTTCAGAAGTGGCGACGGAACGCTGACCCGGGCGGAGCGCTGGCCCATCTCGGCGCCACCGGGGCCGACCGCCGCGGCCATGGCCGCCCGGTCCTTGACGCCGCCTGCCAGCGCCGCGGACTGTGCCGCCGCCTGGGTTGCGGT
>NZ_JBFTZL010000296.1:0-2788 GCF_056406825.1 Arthrobacter sp. P1_A5
GCTCCATGCTGGTGTCCCGGTTCGCCGCGGGACTCCCCCACGGCGCCTTCTTCGGGGTCGCGGCCGTGATTGCCGCCTCCCTGGTGGYGCCGACCAAGCGGGGTTGGGCCATTTCGATGGTCATGGCGGGGCTGACGGTATCCAACGTCGTTGGCGTCCCCTTCGCCACCTGGCTGGGCCAGAGCTACGGGTGGCGGCTGTTGTTCCTGCTGGTGGGCCTGATCGGCATCATTACGCTCTTCATGCTGTGGAAGTTTGTCCCGTTCCAGAAACCGCACGCCGATGCCAGTTTCCGCAGGGAGCTCGGCGCGCTCAAGCGGCTGCAGGTGTGGCTTGCCATCCTGGTCGGCATCGTCGGCTTCGGCGGTTTCTTCGCGACCTACACCTACATTTCGCACACCATGACCTCCGTCGCCGGCCTCCCGGCGGTCTGGCTGCCGCTGGTCGTGGCGCTGTACGGCGTGGGCATGGTGGTGGGCAACATCGTTGGCGGCCGGATCGCCGACAAGTCCGTCATGGGCACGATTTACTGGGTGCTGCCCGGCACGGCGGTGGCACTCGTGGTTTATGCCGTGGGCGTCCACTGGGCCTGGTCCGCGCTGGTCATGGTGTTCGTCGTTGGCGCCGCCGGGTCCATGCTCGTTCCCGCCCTGCAGACGAGGCTGCTCGATGCGTCCCCGGATGCACCGTCGCTGGCCTCCTCGCTGAACCATGCTGCGCTCAACGTCGCCAACGCCCTMGGTGCCTTCCTGGGGGGCCTGGTGATCGCCTGGGGCTGGGGATACGTCGCTCCCGCGCTCGTGGGCGCCGTCCTGGCCGTGCTGGGGCTCGGGGTCGCCGCCTTCAGCGGCGCCGTAGAACGCCGGCGGCCGCTGGCCTCCTAGCCACCCCGCCGCCGCGGCGCAACAGCCGCGGCAGAGGTACCCCGGCAGAACAGCCACGGCAACGGCAGAGGAAGAGGCAGAGGCCGAGACCGAGGTACCAGCGCGCAAATGCTCCAAAAAGAACAGCAGTCCGGTCCAGTGAAGCACTGGACCGGACTGCTGTTTTGTTGAGGGGCGTTCCATCTGTCGGCTGCCGTTATCCTAGTGGCTTCCGTTATCCCTAGTGGCTTCCGTTCTCCCTAGGGGCCGGGCGGCTTAGGGGGCGCTGACGCGCTGCACGTCCGGTTCCAGGTAGATGACCCGGGCAATCGGGACGGCTTCGCGGACCCGGACCTCCGCGTCATCAATCGCCTTCGCTATGTCCTGGCCCGAGTCCGAGCGGCCGATGCTGATCTTGGCCGCCACCAAGAGCTCCTCAGGGCCAAGGTGCATGGTCTTGAGGTGAATGATGCTGGTGCCGCCGGCCTCGATCGCGCTGCGGATCTTGGCGACGTCATCGCGGGTGGCCGACTCGCCCAGCAGCAGCGACTTGGTTTCCATGGCCAGGACCACGGCGATCGACACGAGCAGCAGACCGATCATCGCGGTGCCGAGGGCGTCCCAGATGCCGTTCCCGGTCAGGAGCGTCAGGCCCACGCCGAAGAGCGCGAACACCAGGCCCACGAGGGCACCGAAATCCTCGAGCAGGATGACCGGGAGTTCAGGCTGCTTGGCGTTGCGGATGAATTTAACCCAGCTTTGCTTCCCGCGGAGCGGGTTGGATTCGATGATCGCTGTCCGGAACGAGAAGGACTCGGCAATGATCGCGCCGATCAGGACGGCCAGCGGCACCCACCAGAAGTCCCCTTCGATGGCGTGCGGGTGCTGGATTTTTCCCCAGGCCTCGTACAGTGCGAACAGGCCGCCGACGCTGAAAAGCACAATCGAAACGATGAAGGCGTAGATGTAACGCTCGCGGCCGTAGCCGAAGGGGTGCTCGGGGCTGGCTTCCCGCTTTGCGCGTTTGCCGCCGAGCAGGAGCAGCAGCTGGTTGCCTGAGTCTGCGAGGGAGTGAATCGCCTCGGCCAGCATTGACGAGGACAGCGTCAGAAAGTAGGCGACGAACTTCAAAACGGCGATGGTCAGGTTTGCGGCCAGCGCCGCGAGAATCGCCTTGGTACCGCCATTTGCAGCCACGTGAGCTTCTCCTTATGGGGTTCTTCCGGGGTATATGCGAACACCGGAAGAACCCAGCGCCCACAAGGAATACCGTACCGGTTTCCGGGCCGGCGCCGAACCGCGGCGGGACCAACGCTGCCACGTAACGATTGGGTAGTCCCCTGCTGACAAGCAATCCGCCCTATGTTAGCTTGAAGCCATATTCGGTATTCACAATTTGGATGCCGAAAAATATGTAGGAGGAGACATGGGCTTTCYTGGCTGGATCATTCTCGGACTCATAGTGGGTGCAATCGTCAAGGCACTCTTGCCCGGCAGGGTCGGTGGCGGCTGGGTTACCAGCCTCGTGCTCGGCGTCGTCGGCGCAATTGTTGGCGGCTGGATCGGGGACCTGCTGTTCGGCGGCGGCAAGATGGAATTCTGGAATCTCGGTTCCTGGCTCCTGGCCATCGTCGGTGGCCTCGCGGCCGCGCTCATCTACGGCGCCATCACAGGGCGCAACAAGACCACCACCTAATTCTTCAAGGCACTGGCCGCACACTTTGTGTGGGGGCGGCAGTGACAGTACGACGGCGGGGCTCACCATTCGGTGGGCCCCGCCGTTCGTTTGGCCTGCTTTTTTTGGACAGGAATTCCTGCCGGACCCGCTGGTTTCCTGCCGGGCGGCTAGGGGGTTTGCTGGGAGCGGGCGCTGGCGTACAGGCAGACGGTGGCTGCGGTGCCGAGGTTCAGGCTTTCCGCTTCCC
>NZ_JBFTZL010000297.1:0-2787 GCF_056406825.1 Arthrobacter sp. P1_A5
TGATTACCACGCATCCAAGCTCGCCCGGCAAAACGCCCGCCGGCTGCGCCGCATCCAACGCAAGAAGGACCGCGGGCAACCCCAGGCGCTGCGCGACATCGAAACGCGTTAGACATAGGATGTATTCAAACGAAAGGACCTCTCCCCATGAGGCTTGAAGGCTGGCATCTCATCATCATCATCGTTCTGGCACTGGTGCTGTTCGCTGCGCCGAAGCTGCCGGGTATGGCCCGCAGCCTGGGCCAGTCGATGCGCATTTTCAAGTCGGAAGTCCGGGAAATGAAGAAGGACGGCACCACCGATGCCAAGGATGGCTCCGAGCCGGTTGAAGGACGGGTCATCAACCACCCGCAGACCGGCGCACCGGAAAGCCGCACGGGCGACGGAACCGACGTTCCGCCGTCGACCCGCGCCTAAGACCGCATGGCAGTAACCATGAGCCGTCGATCGAACCCCGAGGGGAGGATGGCGCTCCTCGACCACCTCAAAGAGCTGCGCAACCGGCTCTTTAAGGCGGCAATCGCCGTCGTCCTTGGGACGGTAGTGGGTTTCCTTGTCTACCAGCCAATGCTGGCGGCGCTGATCAAGCCGATCCGCGACCTGAACGAACATGAAGGCCGCCAAGCCACGCTAAATTTCGACGGCGTCGCGAGCTCGTTCGACCTCATGATCCAGGTCTCCGTGTTCCTGGGCCTGATTATCGCCAGCCCCGTCTGGCTCTACCAGCTCTGGGCCTTCATCGTGCCGGGGCTGCATAAGAAGGAACGCCGCCTGGCCCTGTCCTTCGTGGCGGCGGCCGTGCCGCTCTTCGTCGGCGGCGTCCTGCTGGCCTGGCTCGTGCTGCCCAACGCGGTCCGCGTCCTGACCGACTTCACGCCGTCGGGCGGCTCCAACTTCATCAGCGCCCAGGTGTACCTGTCCTTCGTGCTGCGGCTGCTGCTCGCCTTCGGCATCGCCTTCCTCCTCCCGGTGGTCCTGTTCGGGCTGAACCTGGCCGGACTCATCAAGGGCCAGCAGCTGCTCAAGAGCTGGCGGATTACAGTCTTCCTGGTCTGCCTGTTCGCCGCGATGGCCGCTCCCGGCGCCGACGCCATGAGCATGTTCTACCTGGCCGGACCCATGCTGGCGCTGTTCTTCGCCGCGATCGGGCTGTGCCTGCTCAACGATCGCCGGCGCGAGCGGCGCGCCGTCAAACGCGACGCCGAGACCGAAGCCACCGCCGACCACGCCACCCCCAGCTCCGAGCTGGAGAATCTCTAGCCTTTCGCGCACTAGGCTGGAAACATGTCCTCACACCCCGGGCCGGAATCACCGTCCGAACGTTACCGCGCCAGCGTCGAGCGGGCTGCTGAAGCCAAGACCTATCTGGGCGGGTTCATCCGCTCGCTCGAATTTGAACTCGATGACTTCCAGCGCGAAGCATGCCTGTCCCTGCAGGCCGGCCGGGGCGTGCTGGTGGCCGCCCCCACCGGCGCCGGGAAGACGATTGTGGGGGAGTTCGCCATCTATCTGGCCCTCCAGCGTGGGCTCAAGGCGTTCTACACCACCCCCATCAAAGCCCTGAGCAACCAGAAGTACTCCGAACTGGCCGCCAAGTACGGCGCCGCCCAGGTGGGCCTGCTCACCGGAGATACCAGCATCAACGGCGACGCCCCGGTGGTGGTCATGACCACCGAAGTGCTCCGCAACATGCTCTACGCGGATTCGGACACCCTGGATGATCTCGGCTTCGTGGTCATGGACGAAGTCCACTACCTCGCCGACCGCTTCCGCGGCGCTGTGTGGGAGGAAGTCATCATCCATCTGCCCAGCGAGGTCCAGGTGGCGTCCCTGAGTGCCACGGTCTCCAACGCCGAGGAGTTCGGTGCGTGGCTCGACACCGTCCGCGGGCAGACCGATGTGATCGTCTCCGAGCACCGCCCGGTGCCGCTGTGGCAGCACGTCATGGTGGGGCGGAAGATCGTGGACCTGTTTGCCGGCGACACGAGCTTTGACGAGATCGCCCTGCCTGTTGGGGCAACTGCCAGTGAGGCAACTGCCGGGGAGGCATCCGCCGTAGCCGATGCTGTTGTCGGCGGCCCGGCGGCCGCCGTCACCTCGGAAGTGCCAGGGCGGGCCGGCTTCGAGGTCAACCCGGAACTGCTGTCCATGGCCCGGGCCGAGAGCCAGATGAATTTCCGTGGCCGCTTCGGCCACGGCGGCCGGAACCAGCGCCGCCAGCAACGCAGCCAGCGGGACGAACCGCAGGGCGCCCAGCGCAGCCCGGTGCGGAAGGCCAGCCGGCCGCAGGTCATCGCCAGCCTGGACCGGCAGGACCTCTTGCCGGCCATCACATTCATCTTCTCGCGCGCCGGCTGCGATGCCGCCGTGGCCCAGTGCGTCGCGGCCGGACTCTGGCTGACCAGCGAGGCCGAACAGCAGATCATCGCCCGGCGCGTCGACGACGCCGCCCAGGACATCCCCTCGGATGACCTCGATGTGCTCGGCTTCTGGAGCTGGCGGGACGGCCTGCTCCGCGGGCTCGCCGCGCACCACGCCGGCATGCTGCCGACCTTCAAGGAGGTTGTGGAGAAGCTGTTCGTCGACGGGCTGGTCAAGGCCGTCTTCGCCACCGAAACACTCGCCCTGGGCGTCAACATGCCGGCCCGCTGCGTCGTGCTCGAAAAGCTCGACAAGTTCAACGGCGAGGCCCACGTCAACATCACGGCGGGGGAGTACACCCAGCTGACGGGCCGCGCCGGCCGCCGCGGCATCGACGTCGAGGGCCACGCCGTCGTGCTGTGGCAG
>NZ_JBFTZL010000298.1:0-2759 GCF_056406825.1 Arthrobacter sp. P1_A5
GCCTGAGCCAGACGCACCGGCCCGGGAGGCCACGGCTGCCCCCGAGGCGACCGGGCCCGCAGCGGCCACCGCCGCCCCGACCATCAAGCCGGGCGCCGAGGCCGCCCCGGAAGCAACAGGCGCCCCGGGCAATGCCGAGTGGGAGACCCAGTGGTCCGAGACCGCCCCGCCGGCGGAGACACACACCGCCGCGGCCCACGCTGAGCCGGCCCGCGGTGCGCACGCTGTGACGGCCGCCGAGCTTGGCGGTGCTGCGGAGACTGGCGCGGCGGGCCTGCCCGTCCACCACCCGGAATACACTGAGCCCCACGCTCCGACTCTGCCCGGGGCGGAATCGGCAGCCGCGGAACCAGTCGACGACGAGAACACCGGTACCGGCACGGCCACTTCAACCAGCACTGGCGTTGATACCGGCACCGGCACGGCGATGCCCGGACTACCCGACGCCGGGACACAGCCCACGGGTCCCGGCGACACGGAAACGACGCAGATGGCAGCCCCGCCGGCAGGGGCCGGGGCCTCCGCCAGCCAAACGGCCGAGCCCACCGGCCATTTGGCCACTGAGCAGCCCTACGGCGAGGGGTCAGCGGCTCCGGCCGCCGACGGGAGCGGCCCTGTGGGTTTCACAGTCAAGGGCAATGCCTCGTCGATGATCTACCACGACGAGACCAGCCCGGCGTATGAAGAAACCCGGGCTGAGGTGTGGTTTGCCTCCCCGGCCCACGCCGAAGCAGCCGGGTTTCGGCCGCCGCGCCGGACACGGCAGTAGCCGGCGGTCCGGTCGGCCGATCCATCCGTTCTCATCGCGTCCGTTGATGCTCGTCCGTTTCACCCGCAGGCGCTTCGGTGGCAGGCGCTTCTTCTTCAGTGCGGTGGCCCGGGCCGTGGCGCTTGCCGTTGTCCTGTTTTTCCTGAGCGCCTGTACCGGCGGCTCAACCTCGCCCGTGGTTCAGCCGGGAGACCGCACTGCCACCGGCGCAGCGGGTACGGCCGGGGCAGCGGGTGAGCCCACGGTTGCAAGCCGGGTTAATGGGCTGCAACTGCCGTGGTCCACGGTCCATCTACCCGACGGCACCGCGGTCATCTCCGAGCGCGACACAGCACTGCTCAGGACCATCAAAGACGGACAGCTCGGTACGGTCGGCAAGGTGCCCGGCGTCGTGCCCGGCGGCGAAGGCGGCCTCCTGGGCCTTGCCCTTTCGCCCAACTTCGCGTCGGACCGTTACCTCTACGCCTACTTCACCGCGGAGGCGGACAACAGAATCGCCCGCATGCGGCTGGAGGAACGTGGCGGCCGGCTGGAGCTCGGTGCCTTGGAACCGGTTTTCACCGGCATTTCCAAGGCCGGCACGCACAACGGCGGCCGGATCCGCTTTGGGCCCGATGGTTTCCTGTATGTGGGGACGGGCGATTCGCAGCGCCGGGAGCAGCCGCAGGACCGCGCGGCGCTCGGCGGAAAGATCCTCCGACTCACTCCGGATGGCAGGCCGGCACCGGGAAACCCGTTCGGCGATAACCCCGTCTACAGCTTCGGCCACAGGAACGTCCAGGGACTGGCCTGGGACAGCGCGGGCCGTCTGTGGGCCAGCGAATTCGGCCCGGACGTCAACGACGAGCTCAACCTGATCGTGCCGGGCGGCAACTACGGCTGGCCCGAGGTGACGGGCGCCCCGCACCGCCCCGGCTTCCTGGACGCCAAGGTGGTGTGGCCGTCGACGGCGGAGTCTTCCCCCAGCGGACTCGAAATTGCCGGCAGCACCGCCTACCTGGGCGCCCTGCGCGGCCAAAGGCTTTGGGTCGTTCCCCTTAACGGCGAATTCGCCGGAGATCCTGTGAGCTATTTCACAGGAAAGTATGGCCGGGTGCGCAACGTTTCACTCGCTCCTGACGGGCGCCTGTGGCTCCTCAGCAACGGGCAAAACMCTGATTTCGCGCTGATTTTGAACCTCCCCGGCTAACCTGGACCATCCCGCGCCCCTCGATTTCACACGACAGCCAATCTCGTGTAGAGTTTCATGTCGTTGCGGAGAACAACGCGGGAAATAAAAAGCCCCGAGGAACGAAAACAACAGATGCACCTCTAGCTCAACTGGCAGAGCAATTGACTCTTAATCAATGGGTTCCGGGTTCGAGTCCCGGGGGGTGCACCAGCGAGAAACCCCGTCACGCAGGCTTAGCGGCCTGCGGGACGGGGTTTCTTTTTTGTTGGCGAAAAGGAGCCGGCGACGACGCCGTGGCGGGCCGGATCCGGGCTGGTGTGCAGACCAGACTCGCAATCAGGTTGGCGAAGGCCTCCCCGACCGGCCGGGCCGGAATGACTTGCCTTTTAGGGCACTGACCGTAGACTCGGCCCATGTCTGGTCCTGGGGGAACGAAAACAGTCCGCTGCGCTGCGGCATCCGTTGTTGGCCTGCTGCTCGCCGGTAGTTTGGCCTCCTGCGCCTACGAGGACGAGGGCGATCCGCGGCCGACGGCGGCCGGGCAAAGCCACCGCCCGGCGCCCGCCGCCCCGACCAGAGATCCGGGGGTGCTGGGGGTGGAAGCGAGCAACTACGCCGAGCTGCACAAGCGTCTGGCCGAGGCGCCAGGGGCCGCGCTCCTCTCCGACGCCRGTCCGGCGGACGGGCCAGGGGTTGGCTTCACCAAAGCCGCAATGGTGACGGTCGCCGGTCCGCACACAGTCACCGCGGCCTGCGTGGGCATCCCCCATGCCCAGATCTTCCTCTCCCAGAACTCGCTGGGCGGAACAGAGCACACGG
>NZ_JBFTZL010000299.1:0-2652 GCF_056406825.1 Arthrobacter sp. P1_A5
CGCCGGCCGGGGGTGGCGGGGGCATCGGCGGCGAACTCGCCGGGGCCCTGGGCGGTGGCCTCCAGAGCATGGCCCGCTCGCTGGGGACCCAGCTTGGCAGGGAACTGCTCCGCGGCGTCTTCGGCACTTCCTCCAAACGCCGCCGCCGCTAGGGATCACCGCGGCGGCATCCAACCGAACGTCCCCGGCCCGCGGGCCGGGCGGCCTTCAGCCATGCTCCGCGTCACAGATGCGGACCGTGACACCGGGATTCCTGTGGGGTACAGGTAACGTAAGAATGGTGCAGATGAGTCAGGCGTTGGTCAAAATCGCAGCAGTGTGGCTGCTGGGACTGATGCTTGCCGTCGCCGGCGCCATCGTGTCGATCAATCTGGTGAACGACTCCATTGCAGGGCCCCAGCAGCCAGTCCGCGAATATTTGAGTGCCCTGCAAAAGGGCGATGGCGAAAAGGCGCTGGGCCTGTTGCGCGCCTCCGTGCCACAAAGCAACCCGGCGATGCTCGACGGCACGGCCCTGCAAACCGCCGCGGCACGCATCTCCGACGTCAAGCTTGGCGCCGCGGAAGAGCGTGGTGCCAATCAGGTCATGGTACCCATGGAGTACACCGTCGACGGCAACAAGCTGCGGACCGAATTCCTGTTGGAGCGCTCCGGCACCGAGTGGCTGTTCTTCCACAAATGGTCTTTCGTCCCCTCTGAACTGCCCGTCCTGGACGTCACCGTGGTCAACTCCAGCGAGGCCACCCTCAACGGGGTGCCGGTGAACATGCCCAACGGCCGCAACTCCTTCGCAGTCTTCTACCCGGGCGAGTACGAGGCGACCCTGAACGGCCAGTACTTCTCCGCCCCGGCCACCCGCGCCACAGTGTCGGCCGCGGACGCGCCTCCGGCATCGCTGAACCTGCTGACCGAGGCCACGGGCGCCCTGAAGGAGGCCGTGAGCGGCAAGGTCAAGGAGTTCCTGGACTCCTGCGCGGACGAGGCCGACAAGCAGCAGAAGCTGCAGCCCAACTGCCCGTTCTACCACGCCACCAACAACCGCGTGATGGACGGAACCATCGACTGGAGCATCACGGACTACCCGAGCGTCAGCATCGAGCCGTTCGGCGGCCGCTGGGTGGTGGCGCCCCTCGACGGCAAGGCCCGGATCAAGGCCCGCCAACAGGATCTGTTCTCGGGCGCCGTGTCTGAGATCGACTCCGTCCACGATTTCAGCTTCACGACCCGTCTGGACATCGACGGCGACACCGTCAAACTCACGCCGCAGCTGGACTACTAGTACCCGCCGGGACTCCCCGGCCGGAGGCCCGAAGAAAGCCTAAAGGCTGCTGTCCGTGACGCAGGGTCACGGACAGCAGCCTTTAGGTCAGCCTTGGCGCAGCGGCTCAGTCCATTCCGCGCAGGTCCAGGACCAGCTCGGTGTCTCCGTCGGCCTGCAGGAGCACGGGGATTCCCCAGTCCTGCTGGTAGAGGTGGCAGGCCGCATGGTCCGGGATCTCGCCGTCGGCGTCTTCGGACCCGTCACAGGCCGCCGCGCGGGCGGTGATGTGCAGGACGCCCTCGGGGACGTCGGAGGAAAGCTCCAGGGTGCGCAGGAGCCCCACGGACGTCCCGCCGCCGGAGACCAGCAGTTCGGGGGGTGTGGACGAGATCTTCAACTGGGTGGGATCGCCCCAGCGGTCGTCCAGCTTCTGACCGGTGGGCGCCGTGAAGCGGACCGCCAGTTCGAGCGGGCCAGGCGCCACAGGGCTCTTGGGCCGGTGGGTCTGTGCCGCGCCCTCGTCCACCTGCTGGGCTTCCTTCGGGATGGGCACGTACACGAGCTGGTGCTTGTTGGCCTCGACCACCACCAGCAACGGCTCGGATCCGGCGACCTGGGTGTGGTCCACAATCACGTCCGAGGGCTCGGACAGTCCGCGGGCCAGTGTGGAGACCGTGCCCGTTGCGGGGTCGTAGCGGCGGACTGCGCCGTTGTACGTGTCCGCGATGGCCACCGAACCGTCAGGGAGCACCGTGACGCCGAGYGGGTGCTGCAGCCGCGCCTCCGCGGCGGGGCCGTCGCGGAAGCCGAAGTCGAACAGGCCCTTGCCCACCGCCGATTCGACGGTGATGCTGCCGGCGTCATCAATCACGAGTTTGCGCAGGGCGGAGGTTTCGGAGTCAGCCACCCAGATGTTGCCGTCCGCGTCTTCGGCAAGGCCGGAGGACTGGGCGAACCAGGCTTCAGCGGCCGGGCCGTCCAGGAGCCCTTCGAGGCCGTTGCCGGCGATGATCTTTACGGCGCCGGAGGTCGGGTCGAAGCTGAAGATCTGGTGCACTCCCGCCATCGCCACCACCACGGCGTTGAGCTTGGTGGACCAGACGACGTCCCACGGCGAGCTCAGGGACACCGCGAGCGGGTCCGCCTCGAGCCGGGTACCGTAGGCGGCGCCTTCCTCGTCCACGCGGGCCGGGCCGGTTTCCAGCAGCCGCTGTACGCCGTTGCCGGCCAGCGTCCGGACGGTGCCGTCCGCGAGGGACAGCCCGCGGAGCCGGTGATTCACGGAGTCGGCAATGACGACGTCGTAACCGGCGGCCGCGGCGACATCCTCGGGCCGCAGCACCAGGCCCTGCGGTTCGGTGAACCGGGCGGTGGCGGCGTTGCCGTCGGCG
>NZ_JBFTZL010000300.1:0-2625 GCF_056406825.1 Arthrobacter sp. P1_A5
GCATCCTGCGCATCCTGCGTGCGCGGGTTCACAGCGACGGGCTGGTCCTCGGTGATCCAGCCGCGCTTGAGCGTGCCCAGTGCGGCACCCGAGGCGCCGGGCTGGTTCTCGATCTGCGCGAACGCGGCGCGCTCGGCACGGCGGGACAGGATCAGCGTGGCCGCAAGGGCACCCAGGGCGATGCCGATGATCAGGCCGGTGATCCAGTTGTCGAGCAGGAAGCCGACCAGCAGGCTGAGCGCAACAACACCCAGGAACGCCAGCAACATGAGCCAGGGAACCATGGGATCGTGGCGGCGGGTCATCTGGAAGACCTCGCCGATCTGCTTCAGCCGGCTCGGCTTCTTGGCCTTTGCTTCCTTGGGCTTACGGGAGAAAAGACCGCGCTTCGGAGCTTCGGAAGCCGGGCTGGAGTTGCTGGGATCAGGGGAATTCGCCATAGTTCCTTAATTCTACGTGATGGACGGCCAAGGGCCGGCACCGAAGTCATCCGGTGCCGGCCCTTAAGTGGAAGGGTGTCAGAGCAGGGTTCAGGAATGTGCCGCGAGCAGCGAGCTGGCTTCCTGGCGGGTGCTTCCGGAGCTTTCGATGTGGGCGAGTTCGGCCGGGATTTCCCAGCCTTTCTTGCGCATCGCGGTGGCCCAGAGCCGGCCGGCGCGGTAGGAGGAACGCACCAGGGGCCCGGACATGACGCCCAGGAAGCCGATCTCGTCGGCTTCGTGCTGCAGGTCCACGAATTCCTGCGGCTTGACCCAGCGGTCCACCGGCAGGTGCCGTTCGGAGGGGCGCAGGTACTGGGTGATGGTGATCAGGTCGCAGCCGGCCTCGTGCAGGTCCCGCAGTGCCTCGGAGATTTCCTCGCGGGTCTCGCCCATGCCGAGGATCAGGTTGGACTTGGTCACCATGCCGAGCTTGCGGCCCTGGGTGATGACGTCCAGGGACCGGTCGTAGCGGAACGCCGGGCGGATCCGCTTGAAGATCCGGGGCACGGTCTCGACGTTGTGGGCGAAGACCTCGGGCTTGGAGTCGCAGATCGCCGCGATGTGCTCGGGCTTGCCGGAGAARTCGGGGATCAGCAGTTCGACGCCGGTGCCCGGGTTCAGTTCGTGGATCTTGCGGACCGTYTCGGCGTASAGCCAGACGCCCTCGTCGGCGAGGTCGTCGCGGGCCACRCCGGTGACGGTGGCGTAGCGCAGCGCCATGGCCTGRACCGAGCGGGCCACCTTGGTGGGCTCGAACATGTCCACGGGGGAGGGCTTGCCGGTGTCGATCTGGCAGAAGTCGCAGCGCCGGGTGCATTCGGAGCCGCCGATCAGGAAGGTGGCTTCCTTGTCTTCCCAGCACTCGAAGATGTTGGGGCAGCCGGCCTCCTCACACACCGTGTGGAGGCCCTCCTTCTTGACGAGGTTTTTGAGCTGGACGAACTCCGGGCCCATCTGGACCTTGGCCTTGATCCATTCCGGCTTCCGTTCCACCGGTGTGGCCGCGTTTCGCTGCTCAATGCGCAGCATCTTCCGGCCTTCTGGTGCCAGTGTCACAGTAGAGCTCCTTCTGGGCCAGGGCGGGGTGTTTCCGGGCAACTCCATGGTCAGGGCTTGGCCCCGGTCCCGTCTACTAATGAACTGCGCGGTTTTGCCACTGCGTATAGACAATCGTCCAAAGTCCGCGCGCTGGAGCGGCCCTTCATACATATGGATAAAGAGTATCGACAAAATTAGGCAGGTTGCTGTAGTCAGCCGCACAGGCCCTGCCGAATGATGGAGGGCAACAACGCTGTGACCCCGGTCACGGCGCAAGCGACACGCTTTTGATCTGCGGCGGGAGAGTCCTGCAAGCAAATGATGCGGGCGCCGTAGGAGCAAATCCTCCCCAGGAATCTCTCAGGCCCACGTACCGCCGCGACGAGGCAACTCTGGAAAGCAGCTCGCCCTTCATCATGAAGGGCGAGCTCACCGACGGTGCAAGCAGACCCCTGTCTGCGGAATCTCTCAGGTCCACGACAGAGCGGGGAGGAACTTGATCCACAGCCGTGTCCTGCGGGCCGGCCCGACCCTGGAGTTCCATATGACCGTTCAGTCCCATCCTTCTGCCTTCGCAGACCGGCACATCGGCACGCGCCGCCAGACCGACATCGACACCATGCTCAAGGCGATCGGCTACGACAGCGTTGATGGCCTCGTGGACACTGCCGTGCCCGACTCCATCCGCCAGCAAAGCCCGCTCAGCCTCGACGGCGCGCTGAGCGAGGTCGAGGTGCTGGCCGAGCTGCGCAAGCTGGCGTCGAAGAACAAGACCGCCGTGCAGATGATCGGGCAGGGCTACTACGACACGGTGACGCCGCCGGTGATCCGCCGCAACATCCTTGAGGCCCCGGCCTGGTACACGGCCTATACCCCGTACCAGCCGGAGATCTCGCAGGGCCGGCTTGAGGCGCTGCTGAACTTCCAGACTATGGTCCAGGACCTCGTCGGCCTGCCGATCGCCAACGCCTCCCTGCTGGATGAAGCCACCGCCGTGGCCGAGGCCGTGCTGATGATGCGCCGGGCCAACAAGAATAAGACCGCCCACGACGGCAAGACAGTCCTCGACGCCGACTGCCTGCCGCAGACCATCGCGATCGTCAAG
>NZ_JBFTZL010000301.1:0-2624 GCF_056406825.1 Arthrobacter sp. P1_A5
GGCGAGCTTGGATGCGTGGTAATCATGTCGCATCCGCGCGGGCGAGGCAAAAATGGCGTCGCCGGGCACCGGCCGAAGGGATTCGTCCGCGCTGCCCGGGTCACCGGCGCCGGCCGCTGTCGAACCAGCCGCTGAAACGGTGCCGGTGCCCGCTGGTGAAGGCAGGGTGGAAAAGCGGTCCGCGGCTTCACCCAATTCGGTGAGCGTCGTTGTGGCTTGCCGGAACAGCCGGAAGCCGAGCACGCCGAAGAACAACAGCGACAACGCGACAAGCGCTATCCAAATAACGATCCAGGACCACCAAGGCATGCTGATCAGTCTATCGGGCGATCTGAGAAGGCTTCGTATTGCGTCAGGGCCGCGGCGAGCCACTCCCGCGACGCGGCCGCGAGGGCCTCTGGCTGCAGGATCCGCACCATCCCGCCGTGCTGGGCCACGAACATCGGCAGCCAGTCCGTGCTGCCAAACCGGATTTCGGCGAGCATGCCGCCGCCTGGCAGAGCCGCGGTCCGCTCGGCGTAATAGTCATCAGCGAGGCCGGTGCCGCGGGGCGCGAGTTCCACGACGACCACCGTGTCGTCGTCGTTCGGGGTGAACAGTTTCACCGGAAAGCTGTCCGCCGGCTTTGCCGGCGCGGCCGCCCGCCGGCCGTTGGGCTCAAGGGCTTCGATCCTGTCCAGCCGGAAGTTGCGGAGGCCCTGGGCGGAGTGGCAGTACGCCTCGAGGTACCACGTGTTGTCCAGCGAATAGAGCCGCAGGGGGTCCACGTCGCGTTCGGACACGGCGTCGCGCTGCGCCGAGAAGTACCTCAGGTGCAGTTGCGCGCCGGATTCGAGGGCGGCGCGGGCGGTGTCGAGGATGGCGGAATCACCGGGGGCCACCTCGGGGCCGGAGAGCGCGGCCGCTTTGACGCCTTCCTCCCCCGCCGCGGCCATGAGTTTGAGCGTCACCGATTCCAGGGCGCCGCCTTCGGCGAGCTCGGGCAGGCTGTTGAGCGTCTCCAGGCCGGTCAGGAGCGCACAGGCCTCGTCCACGGTGAACCGTACGGGGCGGGTCAGGTCCAGGGCCTGGGTGATGAATACGTGGTCATCGTCCCACTGGATGTCCAGCAGATCGTCGGGGTAGCCCTCCGGCAGGCCCGAGCAGATCAGGATCCGCAGGTCGTCCTCGAGTGCCTTGCGGGTGATGCCAAACCTGGCGGCGACCTCGCTGATGTGCAGTCCCTGGTTGTGGACAAGGAACGGGACCAGTTGCAGCATCCGCTTGAGCTGGTCCTCCGAGGTTCGTTTACGGGTACGGCCGGCGCGGCCCGCCGCCGGGAAGGCGACGTCCGGCAGGGGCCTGTCGGCGAACTCGGCGGCCGCCGTGAGGCGGCGGTGGACGGCGCCGGCGAGTTCGGGGGGTGAAATCACGGTGACGCGGGGACCGTAGGAGGCCAGCTCCTCGCCCAGGGTCTCCGCATCGCGGAAGGGCACCGCGAGGCGGTCCGTCCCGGCCGGGTGCCCCGGTGTTCGGGCTTCCGGCGCTGCGGCTTCCGGCGCTGCGTCCGGAAGCGGCTGGGCGCGTTTGCGGAGGCCCAGGAGCCGCCCGTGTTCGACGTCGACCACAGCGCTCTGCACCGGCAGCTCGGCCAGGCCGGCCAGCTCCGCGCGGACGTTGAACCCGGCCGGCGGCGTGAAGCTCTCCTTCTCCAGGACGGTCACGGCGGACGTCAGGCGGGACAGGCGGAAGAACCGTTTGTCCCCCCGGCCCCGGTCGTGGCCCACGAGGTACCACTGGCCGAAGCGGCTGCCCAGGCCCCAGGGCTCCACCAGGCGTTCCTGCTCCTGGCCGGTGCTGCCGGCGAGGTAGCTGAACCGGACCGGGTGCTGGGCGTGTATCGCGGCGACCAGGTCCYCGAAGGCCTGGCCGGCGGGGCGGATGCGCGGCTGGACGCCGGTGGGGAGTTCGGCGTCGACCAGGCCGCCGGCGGCCTGCAGCTTCCGGACCGCGTCGACGGCGGCGGAGCCGAGGGCGGCGTGCTCCCAGAGCTGGGCCGCGAGGATCAGGACCGTGCACTCTTCGGGGGTGAGGCTGACGTCGGGCAGCCGGTTCGATTCCTTGCCGATCCGGTAGCGGGTGGTTGCCGGGTCGTCGGAGCCCCAGCCCGTGTCCGTCACGGCCTCGACGTCGAAGCCAAACTGGCGCAGCTCGCCTTTGTCGCGTTCGAACATGCGGCCGAAGGCGACGTCACTGCTCGTGGTGTCGTGGTAGACCTTTTCGCGCAGCTCGCTGCGGCGCAGGCCGTACTTGGTGTTGAGCAGGGCGATGAGCAGGTTCAGGAGGCGTTCTGTACGTGAGGCGGACACCCCGCAAGGGTACTAAAGCCGGTCCCGGAAAATGACGAAAGCGCGGCAACAGCCGGAAGAACTTTTCCGATTGTTACCGCGCTTCGTTCCCCGGGGGGCGGGTGGGGACTAGCGGACGGCGACGAGGTCCACGACGAAGATCAGGGCCTCGTTGGGGCCGATCGCCCCGCCGGCGCCACGGGAGCCGTAGGCAAGCTCGGACGGGATCTCGAGCCGGCGGCGGCCGCCGACCTTCATGCCCAGCAGGCCCTGGTCCCAGCCCTGGATGACCTGGCC
>NZ_JBFTZL010000302.1:0-2593 GCF_056406825.1 Arthrobacter sp. P1_A5
CCTCGGCCCTCGGCAAGCCGGGCGGCGGCCAGCGTGACATCTGCCGCGAGTCGCTGTGACATCGCTTTACGCTGCATCGCCACCTGCCGGATCGCGGCGCGCACCTTGTCCACCCCCGTCCCCAACACGGCGGAAGCCCCGAGGACCTGAACTTTGTCCAGCCCGTCCCGCGCCAGGATAGCTGTGAGGGATTCCAGGACCGGCCGGACCTCGTGCTCCGGGAGCCTGTCGATCTGGTTGAGCACCACGATCGTCACGGCCCCGTGCGAGGACAGCGGGGCCAGGAAATCGTTGTGCACGGCGGCGTCGGCATATTTCTGCGGATCGAGGACCCAGACGAGGACGTCCACGAGGCCCACCATCCGCTGCACAATCTCCCGGTTGGCGGCCCTGGTCGAGTCAAAGTCCGGCAGGTCCAGAAGGATCAGCCCGGTGTCGTCGTCGGCGAACCCTTTGATCGGCGCCGCAGCGTGGCGCTTTCGGACCTCCAGCCAATCCAGCAGCGCATCGCTGCCCTGGACGCCCCAAATGCCCGCGAGCGGCTCGGTGGTGGTCGGCCTGCGCACGGCCGCCGTCGCGATCTCCTCGCCGCTTACGGCATTGAAGAGCGATGATTTGCCGCTGCCTGTGGCTCCAAAAAACCCAACCACCGTGTGGTCTCCGGACAGCGACCGCCGCGAACTCGCGCGGTCCAGCACCTGCAGGACACCGGCCAGGGTCTCCTCCGGGAGGACTCCGGATGCGAGCTCCGTGGCGCTGTTGAGCGCTTCCAGTCTGCGATCGAGCTGGGACGCCTCGCGGGCGGCGTTATGACGGCTCATGACGTGGCCGCCAGCCGGCGCAGTGCCGCCGCATGGCCGGCAATGGCTGAGGGCGGCACGCCGCCGTCGACCTCGAGCCGGGTCAAGAACCGCTGGCACTCCGCCGCCAGCAGGCTCTGGCACCGCAGATGCAGGTCTTCGCGCGCGGTCCGGGCGAGCCGGCGGACGGCGTCCTCCCCGAATACTGCCTCCAGGAGGCGCTGACCCACGACGGCGGTGCCGCCGGCGACTCCGATCTCAAGCCCGGTCAGGCCCGCGGTCATGGAGAACACCACAATCATCAGGGCAGCGCCGAGGCCGTTGATGCCGAAAGACAACCAGCGGGCCTGGGTGCGCTTGCCCTGGCCTTCGGTGCGGATAAGTTCCATCAGGCTCCCCTGCCAAGCGCGGATTTCGGCCGCCACAGCGTCCGCGAAGCCCTCGGAGGCACCGGAAACATCGTCTGTGCCCAGCACCTGCCTGCCGGCGGGGTCTGAACGCCACCGCTGGTCGGTGTGCTCGGCGGCCTTGGCGGCTTGATCGACAATGACCGCCTGCAGTCCCGTTTCGATCGCGGTTTCCACCCTGACTGCAGGCGCCGGTTCACCCCGGACGAACGCGCCCACGCGGTCACGGAAGCGTCCGATGTTCTGTTCCATGGCGCGGAAGAACTCCCCGGTTCCGACGAAGTCCTGCCAGCGTGCCAGCACTTCGCCGCGCAGCAGTGCGCCGTCGCGGGTGGCCTCAAGGATCCTGGCCACGGCGTCGTCATAGGCGTCGCGGGCGTCGGCTGCGAGAACATCGGCTGCGTGCTGCTGTTCGGACAGCGCCTGCTCCGCCGCGTCGACGCGGTGGGCGAGGGCGAGGAGGGTGCCGTTGAGGGTGCGCCGGGCTATTCCGGCCCGTCCCGCGGCGTCCCCTGCCAGCTTCCCGAGCCAAACGCGCAGCGGCTCGACGGCCTCTGCCGGAAGCATCCCTGCGGCATCCAGCGGCAGCTCCGGCACCACGAACAATTGGGCGGCCCCCAGCCCTTCCCGGCTGAGCATGGCCTGCAGATCCGCGCTAACCTCCGCTTCCGCCGCTGGCGGCACCCGGTCCAGGACCACGGCCACCATGATGTCGCGGGAGGCCGCATCCAGGAGCAGACGCCAGGGCACGGCGTCGGCATACCGGTTGGCTGTGGTGACAAACACCCAGAGGTCCGCGGCGGCAAGCAACTGCCCGGCCAGCTGCCGGTTGTTCTCGGAAACGGAGTCGACGTCGGGCGCGTCGACCACGGCGATTCCGGGCGGGACCGCGGAGTCGGAGACCAGGACCAGGGAAGTCACCGGGCCGGGATCCAACGCCGCATCAGCCGGGGCCTGCGCCCGGCCGTCCACGAGGGCACCCCGGATGCGGCCCAGGGCCGGCAGCACCCGCTGGCCCTCAAACCAGGCGGCGTCGGCGGGATGGTGGAGCAGGATGGGCTGGCGGGTGGTGGGGCGGATCGCACCGGCCCGCGTGACGGGGTGGCCCACCAGGGCGTTGACCAGGGTGGATTTTCCGGCCCCGGTGGAACCGCCCACCACGGCCAGCAGGGGCGCATCGAGGCTGCGGTACCGGGGCAGGATGTAGTCATCGAGTTGAGCCACGGCCCTTCGAAGGTCCAGGCGCGTTTGGTCTGTCCCGGGCAGGGCGAGCGGCAGCCGGAGGGCCGCGAGGTCCTGCCGCACTGCTTCCAGGAGGGCCACGCCGGTTGCGGCCCCGGGGCCGGTTTCATGGGAGCTCACTGCATCATCATGCCAGTTCAGAAC
>NZ_JBFTZL010000303.1:0-2577 GCF_056406825.1 Arthrobacter sp. P1_A5
GTATCTGGCTTCGCGGTCGGTGGCGGACTGCGAGGACCGTACCTTGTCAACGGCGCGCCGGTGCGAGATCGTCATGAGCCAGGCGAGCGGACTGCCGGCGGTTGGATTGAATTTGGCGGCGTTCTGCCACACCTGGAGGAAGACTTCCTGGGTGGTGTCCTCACTGAGTTCGGTATCGATCAGGACCCGGCGTGCCATGCCGAAGACGCGTCTGGAGGTGAGGCTGTAAAATTCCGCGAACGCCGTCTGGTCGCCCTGGGCAATCAGTGCCAGCAGGCTGCTGAGCCGGCCGTTGATGTCGGCTGAGGTGTCCGCCGGTGCGGCGGCCTCGGGGTTCGGGGCATTCGGAGTTTCCATCACTCCCAAGCATAGGGCGCTTGCAGCCCAACGCGGGCCAATCGGTGCGGCATGCGGCGAGGGGCCGGCCCCTGCTAAGCGGGCAGAGGATCTGTCCAGATGTACTGTTTTCACCTGCCGCTCCTCGCTCCCTTCCGTTTCTCCGCACAATGCCCGGTAGACACAATGTGAATGGGCGGATTGGTGTCCGCCTTCAGAAGTGATTCGGTGCGGCCCGGCACCTGGATGGGCGCGCTGCGCGGGAATTCTTTCCCGCGGGCCGCCCAGGTGGCCAACGCACGTCGCGGCGGGCCTGCGCGGCGGACCGCTACAACTCGGCCCCGGCGAACCCGTTCTGGCGCCACGCCTCGTAGACGGCGATGGATGCCGCGTTGGCCAGGTTCAGTGACCGGAGGGCTGGGAGCATCGGCAGGCGCACCCGGGACGTCACCCGGGGACTGTTTTTGACTTCCTCGGGCAGGCCTACGGATTCAGGCCCAAACAGGAGGACGTCGCCGGCACGGTAGCGGATGTCTGTGTACGTGGTCTCGCCGTCGGAGGTAAAGGCAAATACCCGTTCCGGCTCGAGAGCGGCCCACGCCGCGTCAATGTCCGGGTGGACGGTCACGACGGCGAGGTCGTGGTAGTCAAGGCCCGCCCGCCGGAGTTTGGCGTCGGAAAAGTCAAAGCCCAGGGGCTCCACCAGATGCAGTTCGGCCCCCGTGATGGCAGCCAGCCTGATGGCGTTTCCCGTATTGCCGGGGATTTCTGGGGTGTGGAAGAGGATGCGGAACACCGTCCCATCCTAGCGAGCCGCCGGCGTCGAACGCGCCTCGGGCCTGCCGTCCCCGGGGCGCAGGGGAGCGCCCGGGCGGAATCTAGTGCATTCCGCGCAGCAGGCGGGCCAGTACGGGAACGTTGACGGTGTTGGGCGCCGGTCCCGAGCCGAGGAACAACTTCAGGCCGCGGGCCAGGCCCGCGGCGTTGACCACCTCGACCAGGCCCGAGCCTTCCCCGTACCCGCTTCCCTGGCCGCCGGGGGCGCGGCGGTGCCGGTCGATGACCGGTTGATGCAGATTGCCGTCCGTGCTGTGGACGACAATCCAGCCGGTGACATTGAGCTCGGGAAATATGTCCTGCATCCGGCGCACGATGTGGCCCAGCTGGGGCGGCGCGACGGAGCGTCCGCCGTGGGTCAACGTGCTGCCGTTCCATGCATAGGCACCCGGCGGCAGGAGCATGGATCCGACGATCGCTAGACGGTACCCGGCAAGGACCGCGTGGTCGATGTGGCTGTTGTCCGCCGGGGACTGCAGCCCGTTGACAAGGCGCGCCGCCGGGATGGTGGTCAGGATCTGCCTGCTGATGAGCTGCACGGTGCGCATTTCGCGTTGGATCCGGGCTTCGGCGCCGAAGATGCCGCGCTTGCGGGGCATACCGTGGACCTGCTGCCGGGCCACGCTGGCGGGAATCAGCGGCACCGCCGACCCACCGTGAAACTGCTCGAACGGGGGAACGTAGACGGGTGGATCTGCGGCCGTATTCCGCGGCGTGTTCGGCCGGCGCACGTTGGCGGAGGCCCGGCTGCCCGCGGCGGGCGCGTCGAAGTGGGCGCCCTCATCCCCGGCGGGAGACGAATACGCGCCGCCGGATGCGCTGCCGTAGGAGCGGTCGTAGTCCGCGCGGCGCTTGGTGTCGATGAGGGTCTCGTAGGCGAGCGTGACGCGCCTAAACGCTGCAGGGTCGCCGCCGTGGTCCGGGTGGGCGGTCCGGGCGGCCTTGCGGTACGCGACTTTGATGTCTTTCTCCGTCGCCGTCACGGGGATCCCGAGGACCTGGTAATGCGAGCTGCTGCCCTGCGTCAAACAGAGATCCTTTTCGTTGATGGTACCGGCGGTGGGAATGCCGGACCGTTCGTGGGCGTCCGGCGTGCCCAGTTTAACCGGCTGGAGGAATAACGAGTGCGTGCACAGGGATGGTTCCCGCCGGCTGGCATAATTCAGCGCATGCTGATCGCCGTCGCCGTCAACCCGCGCGCATCCTTTGGCCGGGCGCGGCACGCCGGCAAGGTCGCGGCGGCGTACTTCCGCGCAGCCGGGGTGCAGGTGCAGGTCCCGGCGCCCGCCGTCGGGTTCCGCTGGGCATCATTCCCGCCGGGACGGGCAACGACACGGCCCGGGCGCTGGGCCTGCCGCTGCACAACCTCCCGGCGGCCTGCGAACGGGCGCTGGAGTCGTTAGC
>NZ_JBFTZL010000304.1:0-2540 GCF_056406825.1 Arthrobacter sp. P1_A5
CGACGCTGCCATCTCCAACGCCTACCTCGTCCAGGCCATGCGCAGCCTCCGCGTCCACCTCGTGCGCGTCCGCCGGCTGGCCGCCGACGACGCCGCCCGGCTTACTGCCGCCGCCGCCGAGCACGCGGCCATCGCCGAGGCGATCGCCGCCGGCAACCCGCGCCTGGCCGAGGCCGCCACCACGCTTCACCTGCACCGCAGTCTTTCGCACGTCAAAGCCACCCATACACCTCAGCAAAGGGAGCACCATGGTTAAGGAACACCACGTCCGCGTTTACAAGAGCGAGGAAAACCTGGGCCGCGAGGACCAGCTCGCCTACAAGATCGCCAAGGTCGCCGCTGATCCCGTGGAGGTCACCGATGAGGTCACCGACATGGTGATCAACCGGATCATCGACAACGCCTCGGTGGCGGTCGCGTCGCTGAACCGCGCCCCGATCGTCGCGGCCCGGGCCCAGGCCCTCACCCACGGCCCCAGCACCGGCGGCAAGGGCGCCAAGGTCTTCGGCATCGAGGAACGCGTCTCCCCCGAATGGGCTGCCTGGGCCAACGGCGTCGCGGTCCGTGARCTCGACTACCACGACACSTTCCTGGCCGCSGAYTAYTCSCACCC
The DNA here is from genome assembly GCF_056406825.1 of Arthrobacter sp. P1_A5. Taxonomy (NCBI): domain Bacteria; kingdom Bacillati; phylum Actinomycetota; class Actinomycetes; order Micrococcales; family Micrococcaceae; genus Arthrobacter; species Arthrobacter sp. P1_A5. The sequence goes on from NZ_JBFTZL010000304.1 coordinate 614, forward strand.
GGGYGACAACATCCCCCCGRTCCTGGCCGTCGCCCAGCACGTCGGYTCCAGCGGSCRGGACYTGRTCCGCGGSATCGCCACCGGYTACGAGATCCAGGTCAACCTGGTCAARGCCATCTGCCTGCACAAGCACAAGATCGACCACGTGGCCCACCTCGGCCCCTCCGCCGCCGCCGGCATCGGCACCCTGCTGGGCCTCGACGTCGAGACCATCTTCCAGTCGGTCGGCCAGGCGCTGCACACCACCACCGCCACCCGGCAGTCCCGCAAGGGCGAAATCTCCACCTGGAAGGCGCACGCCCCGGCGTTCGCCGGCAAGATGGCCGTCGAATCCGCGGACCGTGCGATGCGCGGCCAGACCTCCCCCGTGCCGATCTACGAGGGCGAAGACGGCGTGATCGCCTGGATGCTGGACGGCCCGGAGGCCTCCTACACCGTCCCGCTGCCGGAGGCCGGCGAAGCCAAGCGGGCCATCATGGACACGTACACCAAGGAACACTCGGCCGAATACCAGGCCCAGGCGTGGATCGACCTCGCCCGCAAGCTCAACGGCGAACACCCCGAGGTCACGGACCCGGCCAACGTCGAGTCCGTGCTGATCAAGACCAGCCACCACACCCACTACGTGATCGGCTCCGGCGCCAACGACCCGCAGAAGTACGATCCCACGGCCAGCCGCGAGACGCTGGACCACTCGATCCCGTACATTTTCACCGTCGCCCTGCAGGACGGCACCTGGCACCACGTTGACTCCTACGCCCCGGAACGCGCTGCCCGCCCGGACACCGTTGAACTCTGGCACAAGGTCAGCACTGTCGAGGATCCGGAATGGACCCGCCGCTACCACTCCCTGGACATCGCCGAGAAGGCCTTCGGCGGCACCGTGGAGATCACGCTCAAGGACGGCACGGTCATCACCGATGACATCGCGGTCGCCGATGCCCACCCGCTGGGCGCCCGGCCGTTCGCCCGGGAGCAGTACGTCAACAAGTTCCGCACCCTCGCCGCCGGCCTGGTGGCCGACGAGGAGATCGAGCGCTTCCTTGCCGCCGCCGCCCGGCTCCCCGAGCTCGCCGCCGGCGAGCTGGACCAGCTGAACATCCAGGCCGCCGACGGCGTGATCGACCTCGCCGGCGCCCCGAAGGGACTCTTCTAATGTTGTATTCGAAGGTCACACCTGAGCAGAAGCGGATCCGGTTCCGCGAAATCCTCGCCTCCGGCACCATCGCCCAGTTCCCCGGCGCGTTCAACCCGCTCTCGGCGCGGCTGATCGAGGAGAAGGGCTTCGCCGGGGTGTACATTTCCGGCGCCGTCCTCGCCAATGACCTGGGCCTGCCGGACATCGGGCTGACCACCCTCACGGAGGTGGCCACCCGCGCCGGGCAGATCGCCCGGATGACGGACCTGCCGGCGATCGTCGACGCCGACACCGGCTTCGGTGAGCCCATGAACGTGGCCCGGTCGGTCCAGGAACTCGAGAACGCCGGCCTGGCCGGCTGCCACATCGAGGACCAGTTCAACCCCAAGCGCTGCGGCCACCTCGACGGGAAGAACGTCGTGGACCTGGAGACCGCCACCAAGCGGATCCGGGCCGCGGCCGATGCCCGCCGCGACCCGAACTTCCTGATCATGGCCCGGACCGACATCCGCGCCACGGACGGGCTCGAGGCCGCCCAGGAGCGCGCCAAAGCGCTCGTGGAGGCCGGTGCGGACGCGATCTTCCCGGAGGCGATGAAGGACCTGGCCGAATTCCAGGCCATCCGCGATGCCGTTGACGTCCCGATCCTGGCCAACATGACCGAATTCGGCCAGAGTGCCTTGTTCACCGTGGAGGAGCTGGCCGGCGTCGGCGTCAATATGGTCATTTATCCGGTGACGCTGCTCCGTAGTGCCATGGGCGCTGCGGAGCGTACTCTGGAATCGATTA
>NZ_JBFTZL010000305.1:0-2456 GCF_056406825.1 Arthrobacter sp. P1_A5
GCATCTAAGCGGGAAGCTCGCTGCATCTAAGCGGGAAGCTCGCTTCGAGATGAGATTTCCATACACCTTGTGTGTGAGAGGCCCCCAGCCAGACCACTGGGTTGATAGGCCGGATGTGGAAGCGAGGACTAACGACTCGTGAAGCTGACCGGTACTAATAGGCCGATAACTTACACCACACACCCATCCCGTGAACGGATTCAAAAGACGTTCACACCAGGGGGAGGGTACAAAGAAACAAGACTGCTTGCGTCCACTATGTGGTTCCCAAMCAACAAACCCGTTACTTGACGGCACGTTGCGACAGGAACAAAACCACAACAAAATAACAACACCACAGCTGCATTCACTGCAGCGGCCATGTTGTAACCACAGWTTTCCCCACCCCCGCCCMGCGGGTGCGTGGCGGAGCAAGGGTTACGGCGGTCATAGCGTGGGGGAAACGCCCGGTCCCATCCCGAACCCGGAAGCTAAGACCCACAGCGCCGATGGTACTGCACCCGGGAGGGTGTGGGAGAGTAGGTCACCGCCGGAACACCATTAACGGTCGAGGACCCCCACCACCAGGTGGGGGTCCTCCCGCATTTAAACCCCCACCACAAAATCCGGCCCGGCGCCGGACCCCGCAACACCTGCGGGAGCATCCCGCCGCACCCCGCCAAACGTGAGGGAGCATCCCGCCACACCCCGCAACACCTGCGGGAGCATCCCGCCGGACCCCGCAACACCTGCGGGAGCGTCGCAGGATATGCCGCGAAACCTGAGGGAGCGTCGCGGGACTCCCAGCAAACCCGGAGCCGGCACGCAGGCCTTCCGGAACGAACTCCCAGTTGCACTCGTTAGAATTCGACGGGGCTGGATTCCCAAAGACCAGCCCACCGCTTCGTTCTAAGGACACCTCAATGCCCGAGCGCACTATCGTCATCACCGGAGCCAGCGACGGCATCGGCGCGTCCGCCGCGCGGACCTTCGCCCGGCAGGGGGAACGTGTGGTCGTCGTCGGGCGTTCCGCGCAAAAGACCGAGGCGATCGCGAACGAAATCGGCGCCGATTTCTTTGTCAGCGACTTCGCCGACCTTGCCCAGGTGCGGACCCTGGCCACGCAGCTGAAGGAAAAGTACCCGCGGATCGACGTCCTGGCGAACAACGCCGGCGGCATCATGGGGCCCCGTGAGCTCACCGTAGACGGCCACGAGAAATCCTTCCAGGTCAACCACCTKGCCCCGTTCCGGCTSACYACCGAGCTGATCGGGGTGCTCACCGCCAGCCAGGCCACCGTCATCAACACCTCAAGCGTCGCGAATTCGCTCTTCGCCAAGTTCGACATCGACGACCTCGACGCGGCCAAGAGCTACTCCACCAACCGCGCCTACGGCAACGCCAAACTCGCCAGCATCCTCTTCACCGCCGAACTCCACAACCGCTACAACACCGAGGGGATCTCGACGGCGGCGTTCCACCCCGGCGGCGTGGCCACCAACTTCGCTGCCGACTCCACAAGCCCCATGCGCCTGGCCTACAAGTCCTTCCTCAAGCGCTTCATGCTGACCCCTGACCAGGGCGCGGACACCCTTGTGTGGCTCGCCAACGCCATCCCGGGCCACGACTGGATCTCCGGCGCCTACTACGCCAAACGGACGCTCTCGAAGGCCAACAAGCAGGCCTACGATGCGGGCCTGGCGAAGGCGCTGTGGCAGCGCAGCGAGGCGATGGTGGCCCAGGACCTCGACAAGCTGGACCAGGGCTCGGATCACGGCGCTTGAGCCTGACCGGAAACAGCGAATTCGTGGGTTAGCATTTTCCTGCCCCTCGCCGATCCGCGGCTGAGGGCTTCTACCTGGGGGAGTGCTCTTAAACGTGCGCCTGAAAAAATTGCTTATCGCGTCCTTGGCGGGTACCGCCGTCGTCCTGAGCGCCACGGCCGTGCCGGCAACCGCCGCGCCGGCGCCGAAGTCGTACAAGAACTGCACGGAGCTGAACAAGGTCTACCCGCACGGCGTCGGCAAGAAGGGCGCCCGCGACAAGACCAGCGGAAAGCCGGTCACCACGTTCCGCGTCGACAACACCCTGTACAACCTCAACGACGGCGGTTTCCGCCAGTACGACCTCGACCGTGACAACGACGGCATCGCCTGCGAAAAGCGCTAGGGCCGGGAGCCTGCCGGGACTCTGATTCCTGGGGCAGGCCCGGACGATCCAACGAAGTGCCACGAACGGCCGCTAAGCCATGGCGGGTTCTAACGGTCGTTGCAACACCCAACACTTTGGGAGTTGCAACGACCGTGTCGTTTTTAACGGAGGAAACAGCCCGGCGGCGGAAGTACACGCCGGAGCAGAAGGACCAGTTCTTGTCGGTGGTGGACCGGCTGGGGAGTGTGAGCGCGGCCGCGGCGGAGCTCGGATTCAATCAGATGACGTGCTGTCAATGGGCGCGCAAAGCGGGACTGACTCAAGGG
>NZ_JBFTZL010000306.1:0-2454 GCF_056406825.1 Arthrobacter sp. P1_A5
ATTCCAGGGCGGCCGGCTTGTCCTCCGGCAGGAGGATCAGCGGGTGGCMGCCGGCCAGGGCCGCCAGATAGACCACCAGAGAGTCGACGTCGTTGGCTGCGGCGAGCGCCACGAGGCGCCGCGTGGCGCCAAGCCGGAGGGCGAAGGCATCGACCCGCTCCGCCAGCTCCCGGTACGTCATTGCCAGGGTGTCAGTAAGGATGGCTGGGCTGTCCCCGTAGCTCGCAAGATCGGCGGCAAAGGGCACCCGCATCAAGTCAAGCTGCGTGGTCACCCGGACGATGTTATTAGATTAGGCTTACCTACTCCAAATTAGGGTACGAAAGGTTTGCGTAATCGCCGCGAATCGGTATCCTCCTTACTTAGGTGTACCTAAGTCGGGCCTGCCTCGGCGATGTTGCCGGGACAGCCCACACGGTCCCGCACCCCTGCCTCCGCTCCCCCACACCGCACTGCTCCACCCCCACCGATCCAAGGAAACACCATGCCCAGCATCCCCCTGCCCAAAAACGCCCCCCGGTTCCGGAAGACGCTTGCCCTGTTGGCCGCGGCAACCGCCGTTCCGCTGGCCCTGGCCGGCTGCATGGGCAACCCAAAGGACCCGGGCGCCGCCGGACCCATCCAGGTCACGAGCAGTCCCGCCGTCGACGCCCACCTTCAGGGCCTGCTGGACACCGGCACCCGGCAATACTCCGCTTTCGTCGTGGATCAGACGGATCAGCTGGTTACCGGCACGAGGGCATTCGCGGCGGCTTACGCCGCCGGGGATGCGACGAAGGCCCGCGGGCTCTATGCCGCCACGCGCATGCACTGGGAGCGCATCGAGCCGGTCGCCGAGTCGTTCGGGGACCTGGACCCCAAGCTCGATGCCCGTGAAGCCGACCTCGAACCCGGCCAGGAATGGACCGGCTGGCACCGGGCCGAGAAGGACCTGTTCCCGCCGGCCGGCTACACGCCCCTCGCACCGGCGGAGCGTGCCACCATCGCCACGCAGCTTGTTGCCGACACCGAGGACCTGGCCCAGCGGACCCGCACTGTGGAACTCTCCGCGGACAAGATCGGCAACGGCGCCAAGGAGCTCCTGGACGAGGTGGCCACCGGCAAAGTTACCGGGGAGGAAGAAATCTGGTCCCACACCGATCTCTGGGACTTCCAGGCCAACGTTGACGGAGCCCGGACCGCCTTCGAGAGCCTGTTGCCTGCGCTGCAGCAGAAGGACCCGGACCTGGGCGAAGCGCTCGAGGCCAAGTTCGCTGCCTTGCAGGCCGGGCTCAAGCAGCATTCCACCGGCGCAGGCTTCGCCTACTACAACGACCTCAGCCAGGACCAGGTGCAGCAGCTCGCCTCCCTGGTTGATGCCCTGGGCGAGCCCCTGGCCAAGCTCACTTCGGCAGTAGCCCCGTGACCGGCTGCCCCTTCGGCGCCAACCCCCGCCGGGCCCCCGACGGCGGCGCCCCCGAATCAGCTAGCGCACCGGAACCAGCCAGGGCATCGGGAGCCGCCGCCATGCCCGCGCCGCCGGCAGCCCCCGGTTCGGGAAAGGGCCGGCTGTCCCGCCGCGGGCTCCTGTCCCTGGCAGGAGCCGGCGGCGCGGGCGCCGTCGCCGGTCTGGCCGCTGGCTTCCTCAGCCACGACGCCGTCGAGGCCGCGGCCGCCCCAGTGGCAGAGCCCGGCGACATCATCGCCTTCCACGGTGTCCGGCAGGCCGGCATCGTCACGCCGGCCCAGGACCGTCTTCACATTGCAGCCTTCGACCTGGTCACGGAGGACCGTGCAGAGCTCATCCGGCTCCTGAAAGACTGGACGGACGCCGCCGCGGCGATGACCCAGGGGCGCAGCACGGGCAGCAGCGGCGCCGTCGATGGCCCCTACGACGCCCCGCCCGAGGACACAGGTGAGGCCCTGGACCTCGGGGCCGGCAGACTCACCCTCACCTTCGGGTTCGGCCCCGGCCTGTTCGAGAAGGACGGCAACGCCCGCTTTGGACTCGAGGGGCGCCGCCCGGACGCCCTGATCGACCTGCCGCACTTCCCAGGCGACGACCTCCAGCCCGGACGCACCGGCGGCGACATCGTGGTGCAGGCCTCCGCCGACGACCCTCAAGTGGCCGTCCACGCGATCCGCAACCTGGCCCGCATCGGCTTCGGGCAGACGCGCGTCCGCTGGTCCCAACTCGGCTTCGGGMGGACGTCGTCCACGTCGAGGTCACAGGCCACCCCGCGGAACCTTTTCGGCTTCAAGGACGGCACCAACAACCTCAAGGCCGAGGACACCGCTTTGCTCGAGGAGCATGTGTGGGCAGGCCAGGGAACGCGCCCGGAAGAGGGCTGGATGGCCGGCGGCACGTACCTTGTGGCGCGCCGGGTCCGGATGCACATCGAAATCTGGGACCGCACCTCACTGCGGGAACAGGAGGCGTTGATCGGGCGCACCAAGGGCGCAGGGGCCCCGCTC
>NZ_JBFTZL010000307.1:0-2443 GCF_056406825.1 Arthrobacter sp. P1_A5
GTGCGGGAGCTGCGGGTTGCGTCAGCTGCTGCCCTGCCGGCTCCGTGGCACCGGAGCCCGGGGCGGGACCGGACGACGTCGTACCGTCACCCGGCGCCGTGGGCCCCGGGGCCGGGGCCTGCGTGCTGCCGGGGGTGGTTTCGGCAGTGGCTCCCGACGTCGTACCGGGCGTGGCAGCGGTACCGGCACCAGGCGTGGCGCCGGAGGTTGCACCAGGCGTGGCGGCAGGAGTGCCGCCCGGCGTCGGGGCTGTACCGGCGGACCCGGCCGGGGTGGCGCTCGGATCGGCCTTGATGACCGCCATGATCTGTTCCTTGTACGCGCTGAGCCGGCCCTGGATCTCCGAGAGCGGCTGGTTCCGCAGGTCCTTGCCGTAGGCGGCGATCTCCTGCCACAGCTCGTTGAGCCTGGCCGTGCCGTCGCTGCTCAGGGGCCCATCCAGGGTCAGGACAAGTTGGCTGGCCAGGGCGTAGGTCAGGCACCGGACGCAGCTATAGTTCGACGACGCCGAGAGATTTTCCGGAACGATCACATCGGTCTGTCCCACAATCAGGACCACCTGGAAGCCCACCGCCACGGCGGCGCAGTCCGCGCAGCTGGCAAATGCGTAGGCCTCATTCCGTGTGTCCACGGTGTCACCGTCCTCGGCCCAGACCAGGGCGAAGGCGACGTCGTAGACCACGGAACCGTCAGTGGTGTTGACCGCGAGCGACTGGTTGCCGTCGTCCTCCGGAGCAGCCGGCTTGTCGAAGGGGAAGACCCAGGAAGGGGCAGCCGGCGCCGGTGCGGGGCCGGCCRTGCCGGCCGTGCCGGACTGCCGGGGCACCAGGACCATGCTCAGCTGCGGGTCCTCGCGTGTGGGCCTCCGGGCGCCCTCCGGCCACAGGGCAACGGTCGTTCCCGACTGGCCCTCGGCCATCCGGGACGCGGCGGAGGCCGGGAAGACGGCGGTGGTGGCGTCGGCCAGGGTGCCGCGCTCGTAGGGCTGGACCGGGCGGTAGGTGTCAGCTCCCGGCCACCAGGCCCAGGCGAGGCCCGCCGCCACCGCCGCGATCGCAACGATGGCGGTGGCACGCTGGAGGGCCTTTCCGCGGGTCTTGCGCCACAGGCCGGTGGCCAGCTGGCGGACCAGGCGCAACAGGATGTAGAAGATGCCCAGCACCGGCAGCGCCAGGCAGGCGATCGCGATCACCCGGACGGCGGCGTCGGCGAGGTCCCCGGTGGCGACGCTGTGGGAAAGCATGGCCTGCTGCTTCAGGCCGTTATCCCAGGCGGTGCCCAGGACGCGCGGCAGGGTGAGCACCATGGTGGCCATGCTGAAGAGCAGCAGGGGAACCGTGACCAGCACCCAGATGGTGACCACGGCCCGCGCCCAGGGCTTCAGGAGCCCGGCTTCGGGATCGGTCTTCCGCCACGGCACCAGGGCCAGCAGCGTGGGCTTGATGCGCTGGAACAGGTCCGGGACACCGGTAGCGTCGGCCAAGATATGGTAGCCGTCGAAGCGGACCAGCGGCATCAGCTGCCGGACCATTTGCAGGATCTGGGTGACCACCACCAGCAGCAGCGCATCGAAGCCGGTGGCCCACCAGATGCCCATGATCGCGACGGCCACGATGGCGTTGAAGTACAGTCCGCCGAGGTCCGTGCGCAGCCGGCCGCCGCGCCCCAGCCGGTAGGAATCCGTGACGTCGGTATAGAAGGCCGGCCACATCAGATACAGGCCGGTCCCCATGGCGCCGGGGGTGGCCCCGCCGCGGCGGGCGGCGGCGGCGTGGCCGAACTCATGGAAACCGGCCGAGAGCACCGTTACCACCAGGATCAAAAGCACCAGTCCGGGGTTGGCAAAGGCCTCATGCGTGGCCGATGCCAGACCCTTGACCATCAGCACCCACCAGCACGTGGCCAGGAAGGCCGCGGTCACGGCCACCACGATCAAGGGGTTGAACAGCGTGGCGAACGGCGCGGTGATCTTCCGGGTGCGGTCCGGATCGGTCACCGAGTACCGGAAGCGCATACCCAGCAGCGGGTTCGATTTCTTTACCGCCGGCTCGGAACCGTCCGCCAGCTGCAGGAGGCCGAGGGGGAGCAGCTGGGAAGTGATCAGGGTGCGGACGTTCTCGGCACTGACGAGCCGTCCGAAACTGTCGCTGGCGTGCCCGGCGATTTCTTCCAGGCCCCGCTCGCCGTCGATCGCCTCGAGCACCAGGTACAGCAGTCGGGTGAGCTGGATGGTCTGGCCGTCGGAACGGCGCACGAGGGACGGGGCTTCCTTGTAACCGGATCCCTTCGCCTCGCCGATCAGCTGGACGCCGGCGGCCCGCACGGGAACCGGCTGCAGGCCGACCGCGGCGGACRACGGCGGGCCGGCAGCGTCGCCGCGTGCGCCGGCGTCGGGCGATGTGGCGGCGGATGTGGCGCCGCCGGTGGCAGGCAGGGCCGGAGG
>NZ_JBFTZL010000308.1:0-2365 GCF_056406825.1 Arthrobacter sp. P1_A5
GGCCTGTTCGTCATCGCCCTGGACACACCTCCGGACCCGGCCGACGCCGCCGACATCACGTTCGCGACCGACAACTTCGCCGCGGGTGAGCTGATCGGCAAGTGGACCGCAGCCCAGCTGGAGGGGAAGAAAGCGACCATTGCCCTCGTCGATCTTTTTGACGACAAGGTTGTCTCCGTGGACTACAACCGGGACCAGGGCTTCCTCACGGGACTCGGCATCGACACCGCGGACAAGAAGAAGAACGGTGACGAGGCCAAGACCGGAAAGTACACCGGCGGCAAGGGCGGCGAATACGAGATCGTCGGCAGCCAGGCCTCGCAGGGCGCCGAAGACGGCGGCCGCACCGCCATGGAAACCCTCCTGTCCAAGAACCCGAACATCAACGTCGTCTACACGATCAACGAACCCGCSGCGGCSGGCGCTTTCGAGGCCCTGAAGTCTGCCGGCAAGGAAAAGGACGTCCTGGTCGTTTCGGTGGACGGTGGATGCCCCGGCGTCAACAACGTCAAGTCCGGAGTCATCGGTGCCACGGCCCAGCAGTACCCGGTCAAGATGGCCGAACTGGGAGTGAAGGCCATCGTTGAGCTCGCCAAGACCGGCCAGAAGCCGGCCAACTCACCGGGGCTTGACTTCTACAACACCGGCGTCGAGCTTGTCACGGACAAGCCGGTCGACGGCGTCAAGAGCATCACCACCACCGAGKCCTCCGACATCTGCTGGGGAAAGTAACCCACCCAGCTTCACTAAGGGGACGGGGAGGCCGGAGTCCGCTATCGGCCTCCCCGCACTTCATCTACCGAGCTAGCTCCGCCCTAGCAACCATCACCGAAGATCAGGACCAATCGTGACCCAGCAACAGACCGCCGGACCGCCCAGCGCCGGGCAGGCCGACCTGGCCGAGGAATTCCTCGACCGCCAGACACCGCTTAGCCGGATACGCAATATCCTCCACCGTTACCCCGCCGTCAGCCCCGCCCTCGTGCTTCTCATCGCGGTGGTGGTGTTCAGCCTCCTCAATGAGAGGTTCCTGCGGGTTGAAAACCTCTCCCTGATTACCCAGCAGGTCTCCGTCGTCGGCACCCTGGCCATCGCCCAGACCCTCATCATCCTTACGGCAGGCATCGACCTTTCCGTCGGGGCCGTGATGATCCTGTCGTCCATGGTCATGGCCCAGCTCGCCGTCAACAACGGAATACCCGCGCCTCTAGCCCTGCTCGCAGGCCTGGCGGTCGGACTCGCCGCCGGAGCCCTGAACGGATTCCTGGTCACCAGGTTCCGGCTCCCGCCGTTCATCGTCACCCTGGGCACGCTGAACATCTTCATCGCCCTGACACTGCTCTACTCCAACGGAGCGACAGTGCGCGGCTCGGCCATGCCGCCCCTGCTGACCTGGACAGGAACCACCTTCCCGGTGGGCCCGGTCAGGATCTCCACGGGCGTCGTCATGATGCTCCTGCTCTACATCGCGGTCGCCTTCATCCTGGGCAAGACGGCCTGGGGCCGGCACGTCTACGCCGTCGGAGATGACAAGGAAGCCGCCCGCCTGGCCGGCATCCCGGTAAACCGTGTCCTCATGAGCGTCTACCTCGCAGCCGGCGCCGTCCTGGCCGTCGGCGCCTGGATCCAGATCGGACGCACCAACGCAGCCAGCCCCAACGGCGGCGTGGACCTGAACCTGGACTCCATCACAGCCGTCGTCATCGGCGGAACCAGCCTCTTCGGCGGCCGCGGCTCCGTCTGGGGAACCCTCCTCGGCGCCCTGATCGTCGGGGTCTTCCGCAACGGCCTCTCGCTCGCCGGGCTGGACGTGCTCTACCAGACGCTCGCCGTGGGCGTCCTCATCATTGTTGCTGTGTCCGTCGATCAGTGGATCCGAAAGGTCAAGTCATGACCATGACTGAATTTGAAGCCTCCCACGTCGCCACGCGCGAGCCCATCCTGCAGGCCCGGAACCTCGTCAAGACTTTCGGCCGTGTCGTGGGACTGGACGGCGTCAGCCTGGACCTGTACCCGGGCGAAGTCCTGGCGATCATTGGCGACAACGGTGCAGGCAAATCAACCCTGATCAAGTGCCTCACCGGCGCCGAAGTTCCCGACACAGKAGAACTCTTTGTATCGGGACAGCAGGTGCACTTCAAGCGGCCGCAGGACGCCAGGGTCCACGGCATCGAAACCGTGTACCAGAACCTGGCGGTCTCACCGGCGCTGGACGTCGCCTCCAACCTGTTCCTGGGCCGTGAGGAAAGGCGCGCGGGGCTCCTCGGAAGCGTGTTCCGGATGCTCGACACCAAAGGCATGCGCACCAAGGCCAAGGAAGAGCTGACCCGGTTGGGCATCTCCACCCTGCAGGACGTGACAGTGC
>NZ_JBFTZL010000309.1:0-2362 GCF_056406825.1 Arthrobacter sp. P1_A5
GTCGAAGGCGGCTCGCAGGGCGGCGTCGGCGTCGACGAAGTTGTTGTAGCTCATGGCCTTGCCGTGCAGCTGGTCGGCCTGGGCGATGCCGGCCGGGGCGGCCTTGTCCACGTACAGTGCGGCCTGCTGGTGCGGGTTTTCGCCGTAGCGGAGCACCTCGGAGCGTTCCAGGGCCAGGCCTGCGTAGGCGGGCCAGTCGATCACGCCGTCGCCGTCCTCGTCGCGGAACTGGCTGGCAGTCCAGGTGGCCACGGCGGTGTCGTAGGCCGCCGTGTGCGCGAACGCCTTGGCAGCGAGCCGGCGGCGGGTCTTCAGGTCAAAACCGCCCGAGGCGGCTGCCTCCACCACGGCACCGTAGGACGCCGGGTCCACCACGATGGCGACGGCGGCGTGGTTCTTCGCGGCAGAGCGCACCATCGCGGGGCCCCCGATGTCGATCTGTTCGACGACGTCGTCCGGCGCGGCACCGGACTTCACGGTCTCCACGAAAGGGTAGAGGTTGACGATGACGAGGTCGAACGGCTCGATCTCCATGTCCGCCAGGGTCTGCATGTGGGCCGGGACGCGGCGGTCCGCGAGGATGCCGCCGTGCACGCGCGGGTGCAGGGTCTTGACGCGGCCGTCCAGCATTTCCGGGGAGCCGGTGACTTCCTCGACTTCCTGCACGGGGATGCCCGCGGCGGCGATCTTCTTGGCCGTGGAGCCGGTGGAGACGATCTTGACGCCGGCGGCGTGCAGGCCCTGAGCGAGCTCCTCCAGACCGGTCTTGTCGTAGACCGAAATCAGTGCCCGGTGGATGGGAACTCGGTCGATGGATACACGGTCAAGCTGCGTGAAGCTCACAAAAGTCTCCGTCTTATATCGCGGCGGGGCCGCGGGTGGTGGGGATGCGGCAAGTTTATCGCGTCCCGCCGCCGGGCCCTTCCCGCGCGCCGGAGTGTGAAGCACGCGCGGGCCGCGGCCCGGCCACGTAGAGTTTTCACAGGAGGCCAAGATGAACACGTACACCACTGTGCCCAGCGGCGAACAGGTGGTCCAGGAACTGCCGTGGCGGTGGAAGGTCCAAGGCCGGATCTTCCTGATCGGCGGGCTGGGCTTCATGTTCGATGCCTGGGACGTCACCCTCAACGGCATCCTCATTCCGTTGCTGTCCAAGCACTGGTCACTGAGCCCGGGCGATGCCGCCTGGATCGGCACGGCGAACCTCATTGGCATGGCGCTGGGCGCGTTCGTCTGGGGCACCATCGCGGACACCATCGGCCGCAAGAAGGCCTTCACCGCGACCCTGCTGATTTTCTCCATCTTCACCGTGCTCGGCGCCTTCTCCCCCGACTTCATGTGGTTCGTCGTGTTCCGGTTCCTGGCCGGGTTCGGCCTGGGCGGCTGCATCCCGGTGGACTACGCGCTGGTGGGCGAGTTCACCCCGCGCAAACAGCGCGGCCGGGTGCTCACCGCGATGGACGGCTGGTGGCCGATCGGCGCCGCCCTCTGCGGTTTTGTCTCTGCCGGGCTGGTCGCGGCCTTCGCGGACTGGCGTCTGACCATGCTGGTCATGGTGCTCCCGGCGCTGCTGGTGTTCTGGATCCGCCGCAGCGTGCCCGAATCCCCGCTGTTCCTGATCCGCAAGGGCCGCCGCGACGAGGCCGCCAAGGTGATCGACGCCCTGGTCCAGGCCACCGGCGCCGAGGCCCGCGTCTACAGCCTGCCGGCACCGCAGGATGCGCCACGCCTCTCGGCAGGGAGCGCGTGGACGCAGTTGCGCGCCCTCTGGCAGTTCAACTGGAAGATCACGACGGCGGCATGGGCCCTGTTCTTCAGCATCCTGCTCGTCTACTACCTGTCGCTGACGTGGATGCCGCGGATCCTGATCGGCGCCGGCTTCGAGGAGTACAAGGCCTTCCTGACCACCGCGTCGATGGCCGCCGTCGGACTCCTGGGCGTGGTGGTGGCCGCCCTGCTGGTGGAGCGGGTGGGCCGCAAGTGGATCCTGGCGATCACCGGCCCGCTGTCCGCGCTGACGCTGGTGATCGTGGCGATCGTGGTGGACATTCCCACCGCCGCCGTGTTCTGGCTCCTGGTGTTCGGCTTCGTGGTGCAGGTGGCCATCCCGGTGCTCTACACCTACGTCTCCGAGCTCTACCCCACGGAGCTGCGCGGCTCCGGCTTCGGCTGGGCCTCGACGTTCTCCCGGCTCGGCGCCGGGTTCGGTCCGCTGATTTTCGCGGCCCTCCTGTGGCCGGAGCTGGGGCTCGCGACGTCGTTCGCCCTGGCTGGCGGCCTCGTGCTGCTCTCCGTGCTGTGGATGGCGTTCTTCGCCCCCGAGACGAAGCAGCGCCGGCTCGAGTAACGCACCCACCCCGCC
>NZ_JBFTZL010000310.1:0-2351 GCF_056406825.1 Arthrobacter sp. P1_A5
GGCCAGGACGACGGCCAGGAGCGCGATGCCGAGGACCCACGGGTCACTGGCCTGTCCGGCCACGATGATGGCGCCGACCAGGATGATGCCGTGGATRGCGTTGGCGCCGGACATGAGCGGCGTGTGCAGTTTGCTGGTGACCTTGGAGACGACTTCGAAGCCAACGAACACCGCGAGAACCACCACGGTCAGCAACACGACGGGGCCCATCACGCCTCCCTTTCCAATGCTTCCGCGGTGGGGGCGTGCCGCACCGTGCCGCCGTGGGTCAGGCACGTTCCGGCGACCACGTCGTCGTCGAAGTCCGGGGCCACCGAGCCGCAGTCGGTCATGAGCACGAGGAAGTTGCTGACGTTCCGGGCGAAAAGCCGGGACGCGTCCGAGGGCATGGCGGATGCCGCGTCCTGCAAACCCACGAGCGTGACCGATCCGCCGTCGACCGGCACCTGCACGTCCTGGCCGGCGATCACGCCTTCGACGTTGCCTCCGGACTCCGCGGCGAGGTCGACGACGACAGACCCCGCCCGCATGCCGGCCACCATGGCGGTGGTCACCAGCAAGGGAGCGGCCCGGCCGGGGATGGCGGCCGTCGTGATCAGGACGTCCGCCGCCGCGACATGCGGGGCCAGGAGGCTGCGCTGGCGTTGCGCCCGGTCCTCGCCGAGGGCACGGGCGTAGCCTCCGGCTCCGTCTGCCGCCGCATCGATGTCCAGGTTGATGAAGGTGCCACCCATCGAGGCGACTTCCTCGGCGGAGTCGGCCCGGATGTCGTTGGCCGAGACCCGGGCGCCGAGCCGCTTCGCCGTGCCTATTGCCTGCAGCCCGGCGACGCCGGCGCCAAGGACCAGCACCCTCGCCGGCGGGATGGTACCGGCGGCGGTCATGTAGAGCGGGAAGAACCGCGGGTAGCGGACGGCGGCTTCCAGCACGGCGCGGTAGCCCGTGACCAGGGACTGGGAGCTGAGCGCATCCATGGACTGCGCCCGGGAGATCCGCGGAAGCAGCTCCAGGGCGAAAGAGGTGATCCCGGCCGCGGCGAGTGCCCGGACGGTTGGCAGTTCCGAGGACGGCGAAGCCAGCCCGATGGTGACGGTGCCGGGCCGCAGCCGGGCCGCGGCCTCCGGGGTGAGCGGGCGGACATGCAACAGGACGTCCAGGGCCTCGAACGGGAGCTCGAAGATCACCGTCGCGCCGGCCTCCTTGAAAGCGGCGTCGGCGAAGCCTGCTTCGGTGCCGGCACCGCTCTCGACCAGGAGATGGAGCCCGAGCGCTGTCAGCTGCCGGGCCGTCTCCGGTGTGGCCGCGACGCGACGTTCTCCGGCTCGCTGCTCTCGTCCGACACCGACCTGCACGGGCCACTCCTCTCGGTTGGGATCAGAGTAGGCACATGCCTGACGGTTTGGCGAGAGGCGGGCTCCCGAAGCGCGGCGGCGAGTCCGGTCAGCGGCCCAGGCCCGCTTCCACTCCGCGTGGCCCGGTGGCCTGCACAGCCGCCAGGAGGGCCTCGACGATGGGGAGGTCCGCCGGGATCCACGGCAGGTCCAGGACCCCTGCCGGATTGCGGAGGTCGAGCCAGCGCAATTCGTCATGGTCCTCCAGCGGCCGGGGTTCTCCCTGCGCGAGCTCCGCGAACCAGACCCTCATCGCCGCCTTCGCGTTGAGCGGCCAGCCCGCGGCGGTTTCCGCGGGCAGTTCCGCCCCGAGCCGCACCAGCACGCCCAGTTCTTCCTGGAGCTCGCGGTGCAAGGCGTCCTCGGCGGCCTCTCCTGCTTCGACTTTTCCGCCCGGGAACTCCCACATTCCGGCAAACTGCGGCGGCGCCGTGCGCCGGGCCACAAGGAGCATGCCCGGGTCGGCCAGGGAGTCCACTACTGCGCCGCCAACGACGCCTATGAGTCCAGTCACGCCCTCAAGTCTAAGGCGGGCGCAGGGTCCGGCGCCCGGGGCCGGGGGCCGGGGCCGGCTCAGGTAGGGGACAATGGTGGAGGCGGCCGCCACGACACCTTCCGGAATATTCGGCGTCCCTCCCGGTTCTTAAAAGCATATTTATCTGTCCGATCCATCCGGTCTCTCCCGGAAAATCTCTCCGAAAAGACGAATGACAACCACCACACACGCCCCGGCGCCGACCAAGACCGGCACCCGTCACGTTGCCCTGGCAATCATTGCCCTCGCGATGGGCGGCTTTGGCATCGGCACCACGGAATTCACCATGATGGGCCTGCTCAAGGAGATCGAACAGGGCCTGAACATCAGCACGCCCGAGGCAGGGCACCTGATTTCGGCCTACGCCCTCGGCGTCGTGATCGGCGCGCCGGTGCTGGCCGCGGTGGGAGCCAAACTCCCGCGGA
>NZ_JBFTZL010000311.1:0-2238 GCF_056406825.1 Arthrobacter sp. P1_A5
GTCCTGGACCACCGCCCCGACGCCGTTTTCACGGTTGCTTCCCTGACCCACAAGGAAGCGCCGTTCGAGACCGAAGTGCCTGAGTACCTGGCGGGCATCAAGCCCTTCACCGACGCCGGCATGGACGTGGTGGGCATCCGCGACAACCCCCGCTTCACCATCAATATGCCCGAGTGCGTCCAGAAGTACGGCCCGGATGCCTCGGAGTGCAACGTGCCGGAGCAGGAATCGCTCGCGGGGTCCTCGCCGCTGGACGCGTACCGCGGCCAGGTGCCCAGGCTGCACCTCATGGACATGAGCGATTTCATCTGCGCCAACGGAACATGCCCCGCGGTGGTCGGCAACGTGTACGTGTACAAGGACGACAACCACCTGACCAAGACGTACGTCCAGACCATGATCCCCATGTTCGAACAGCGGCTGCTCGCCGCCACCGGCTGGAAGTAGGCCTGCGCCCACCGTCCGGCGCCCACCGGCCCGGAAGCAGGCCCGGCCGGCCGGGGGAGCCGTGCGGGCATGGGGCGGCTCACATTGAAACCGGACATTACCGCCCGGAATATGGCTATCGCCGCCAAGGTTCTACTATTTATTGAGGACTTCTGCACGAATCATCTGCACGAACCTTCTGCATGACCTTCTGCACAGGCCAGACCCGTAATGACGGGCTGGTCATCTGTTGCAACCCCTACCCGTGACCCCGTAACCCAAGGTAAGAGGCGCACTCATGACCCAGCCCGAACACGATCCCTTCGGCTTCATCGGCCTGACGTACGACGACGTCCTGCTCCTGCCCGGCCACACCGACGTGATCCCTTCGGAAGCGGACACGTCGTCCCGGATCTCCAAGCGCATCACGGTCCAGACGCCGCTGCTCTCCGCCGCGATGGACACAGTCACGGAGTCCCGGATGGCCATCGCCATGGCCCGCCAGGGCGGTCTTGGCGTCGTGCACCGCAACCTCTCCATCGCCGACCAGGCCGACCAGGTGGACCGGGTCAAGCGCAGCGAATCCGGCATGATCACCAACCCCCTGACCATCGGCCCCGAGGCCACGCTGGCCGAGCTGGACGAAATCTGCGCACGCTACCGTGTCTCCGGCCTGCCGGTCGTGGACGAGGGCAACAGGCTGCTGGGCATCGTCACCAACCGCGACACCCGCTTCGTGCCCGAATCCGACTTCCCGCTGCGGCTGGTCAGCGATGTCATGACCAAGATGCCGCTCGTGACCGGACACGTCGGCATCAGCCGCGAGGAAGCCTCGCACAAGCTGGCCACGAACAAGATCGAGAAGCTCCCGCTCGTTGACGAGCAGGGCCGGCTCAAGGGCCTGATCACCACGAAGGACTTCACCAAGGCCGAGCAGTACCCGCTCGCCACCAAGGACGACGAAGGCCGCCTGCGCGTCGGCGCGGCGATCGGCTTCTTCGGCGACGGCTGGGAACGCGCCATGGCGCTGATCGACGCCGGTGTGGATGCCCTCTTCGTGGACACCGCGAACGGCCACTCCCAGGGTGTGCTGGAAATGATCCGCCGGCTCAAGTCCGATCCCGTTGCCGCGCACGTGGACATCATCGGCGGCCAGGCCGCCACCCGCGAAGGCGCCCAGGCCCTGATCGACGCCGGTGCCGACGGCATCAAGGTTGGCGTCGGTCCCGGGTCCATCTGCACCACCCGTGTGGTGGCCGGCGTCGGCGTCCCGCAGATCACGGCCATTTATGAGTCCGCGAAGGCCGCCATCCCGGCCGGCGTGCCGCTGATCGCCGACGGCGGCCTGCAGTACTCCGGTGACATCGGCAAGGCGCTCGTCGCCGGCGCCGACACCGTGATGCTCGGTTCGCTCCTGGCCGGTTGCGACGAATCCCCGGGCGACCTGATTTTCGTCAACGGCAAGCAGTTCAAGAGCTACCGCGGCATGGGCTCCCTAGGCKCCATGCAGACCCGCGGCAAGAACACCTCCTACTCCAAGGACCGCTACTTCCAGGCCGACGTCTCCGGCGATGACAAGCTCATCCCGGAAGGCATCGAGGGCCGGGTCGCGTACCGCGGTCCGCTGTCGTCGGTGGCGTACCAGCTGGTCGGCGGGCTCCGCCAGACCATGTTCTACACCGGCGCCCCGACCGTGGCCGAGCTGAAGGCGCGCGGCAAGTTCGTCCGCATCACCGCGGCCGGGCTCAAGGAGTCGCACCCGCACGACATCCAGATGACGGTCGAGGCCCCGAACTACGGGTCCCGCTAAGA
>NZ_JBFTZL010000312.1:0-2236 GCF_056406825.1 Arthrobacter sp. P1_A5
GTGCCGGGTTCGTCGTCGCGCATCGGCAGGGTGGCCGGGGTGTTGAGCGTGGGGGCGCTCGGGATGTAGTACGGTCCCTCGATGCTGCCCTTGGAACCGTGGCGACTGGAGTTGGCGACCTCCTCGACGGAGTGCTCCACCCATACGTCCAGGAACAGCGGCCACTCCCCGTCCTCGCCGACCTGGATGAGCCAGGCCTTGAAAGCGTTGTATTCGTCGTAGGTGACCTTCTCGTCCAGGACGGTGTCGTTGATCGCCTTGATGACGCGGCCGGCAAGCGTGCTGACCCGCTCCTGGCTGGTGCCGGCGGCGAGGTGCTTGTTCTCCCGGAAGCGGGCGGTTGCCCCTGCGCCCGAGGAAGCTGCTGTGGCTTCGGTTTCCATTGTCATGGTGACTCCCTTGTCAAAAAAAGAAGGATGGTAAGAGCGGTCGGCGGTTCCGGACTGGCAAATTTCGCTCAGTGCCGTGCCGCACATCACATCCGGTGTTGATTCAACGGTAGGCCCGTAATTGGTCGAGGGGAAATACCTATTTCCGGCCCATTGAAAGCTTTTGGATATGAATGTTCGAGTGAGGGGCTGGGCTATTCGACAGCGGACGGGTGCTTGGCCAGCGGCGTCACCTTGATGTCCATGTAGGGGAAGAGCGGCAGTCCGGAGAGCAGGGTGTGCAACTCGTCGTTGWCCGCGACGTCGAACACCGAGTAGTTGGAGTATTCGCCCACGACCCGCCACAAATGCGCCCATCGTCCGTCGCGCTGCAGCTGCTGGGAATACTCCCGCTCTTCCGCCTTGACGGCGTCGGCGCGTTCCTTGGGCATGTCCAGCGGAATATTGACGTCCATGCGGACGAGATACAGCATGTGGTTCTCCTTGCGTGGTGGGGAGCGGTGTGCCGGCGTTCTGAGGCAGGATGCGGGCCGGGCCGGGCTAGTCCTGCCGGTATTTCTGCAGCTTGTCGGCGTCGATGGCCGCGCCGACGCCGGGGACATCGCGGACCCGGATGGCGCCGTCCATGATTTTTAGCGGCTCCGCGAGCAGGTCGTCCGTCATGTCCAGGTAGTTGGAGAGCTCCCCGGCCCGCCGGGAGCTGGCCTCGAACGCCGCACCAAAGGTGACCGTGGCGAGGCTGCCGATCTGGGTGTCGATCTGGTTGCCCATCGTGACGTCCACGCCGAGGCCCATGCAGAGGCCGAGGATCTGCTGGGCTTCGGTGAAACCGCTGCGCGCAGTCTTAATGCAGATCGCGGTGCTGCCGCCGGAAAGCAATTCGCGGGAGACATCGCCCAGGGTGGGGACACTTTCGTCGCCCACGATCGGGATGCTCGAGCTCTGCACCAGCCGGCGCCGGCCCATCGCCTCGCCGGCATCGCACGGCTCCTCCAGCATGGAAAGGCCCAGGCCTTCGGTCCTGCGCAGGACCTCCATGGCCTCGTTCGCCGTCCAGCCACGGTTGGCGTCGAGGTAGATCTCGGCGTCCTCGCCAAGGCCCTCCCGCAAAACATGGCAGGCCTCGACGTCGAGGGAGAGGGGCCGCCGCCCGGTCTTGAGCTTGAAGGTGTTGATGCCGTACTTTTCACGGAACCGCAGCGCTTCTTCCAGAAGCTCGGCGGCGGGCTTGAAGCCCAACATGTGCGAGACCCGCATGCTGTCGGTGAAGCCGCCCAGCAGTTTGTGCACCGGGGTGCCCAGCGAGATCCCGATGACATCCCAGAGTGCGATGTCCAGGGCCCCCTTGGCCGTGGGGTTGTTGACCGTGCGCCGGAGCAGCTGCTGGACCTTGGAGCGGTCCAGCGGGTCCAGCCCGATGAGTTGCGGGGCAAAGACCTTGGTCACCACCGAGACGATCGAATCCTGGGTTTCGCCGTAGGTGTAGGGCCGCGGCGGGGTGTCCGCGATACCGCAGATGCCGGTGTCCGTGTAGATCCGGACCAGCACGTGTTCCGCGGAAGTCACCTCGCCGCTGGCGAACTTCAGCGGCCGCGCGTAAGGAATGGCGTAGGGAATGGCCTCAATGCGGTCAATTTTCACGGGGTGGTTCCTTTGTTGCGGATGCGGACGCGGGTTGTGACTGTGGCAGGGACTGGGCCGGCGACTCCGCGGGGCGAAGCGGGGGCTGTTGCTGGCCAGGACCCGATGTGGGAGGTAAATCGAAGAGCTGCAGGAAGCTGCGCAGCAGGGGTGTCTCAGCGTCGCGGATCCAGGCAACGGCGAGGTCGACCGGCGGCGGGTTATGC
>NZ_JBFTZL010000313.1:0-2219 GCF_056406825.1 Arthrobacter sp. P1_A5
GCTTCTGGAAGGTAACGGTGAAGAAAGGACCATCCTCATGGCTCGCATTTTCATCACAGGCTCTACCGACGGACTTGGCCTCGCCACCGCCCGGACGCTCCTGAACGGCGGCGACGAGGTCCTGCTGCACGCCCGCTCCAGGGAACGCGCCTCCTCCCTCGATGAACTCGCGCCGCTTGCCATCGGCATCGTGATCGGTGACCTCAGCAGGGCCTCCGAAACCCGGGAACTGGCGGCGCAGGTGAACGCTTACGGGCGGATGGACGCCGTCATCCATAACGCAGGCGTCTACCTCTCGCCGGGGCGAGTCGCGACCCCGGAGGGACACTCCCGCACCCTGGCCGTCAACGTTCTGGCGCCCTACATTCTCACCGCGCTGATCGAGCGGCCGCACCGGCTGATCTACCTCAGCAGCGGGATGCACCGCGCGGCCAGCAGCAACCTCCAGGACATCGATTGGACCCGACGGCGCTGGGACGCCAGCGCGGCCTACTCCGAGAGCAAGCTCTACGTTTCCGCGCTCTCMACTGCCGTCGCCCGGCAGTGGACCGACGTGCTCAGCAACTCCGTTGACCCCGGCTGGGTGCCCACCAAGATGGGCGGCGCCGGCGCCCCCGACGACCTCGCCATGGGCCAGGACACCCAGGGCTGGCTCGCCGTCAGCCCTGACCCCGCCATCCAGGTCTCAGGAATGTACTGGCATCACCGCCGGCCGCGGAAGCCGGCTCCGGAGGTCACCGACGCTGATTTCCAGGACAAGCTCACCGACAAACTCGCCGAACTCACCGGCATCACGCTCTTCTGAAGCGAAGCATCGAACCGACCCCACCGGCACCCACGGGTAGGTAGTCCCGCCCGGCGGGTCAGGTGACGCAAAGTATCCCCCAGCCCGTCCCTATCGTGAGCTCCACTTGTCGGCTTAGGCTGGTCGCATTCTATGAACGCAGTTGAGCATCGAACACCGCCGGCATCTGGAAGTCCGGCAGCTGGTTCGAGGGGGCCGGAAGGAGGCCGGGATGACGCCGGCGGACAGGACGTGGACACCCGAGGACCAAGGCTGGCTCCGGGAAAACCTGCGTGAGGCCATCGACCATCTGGTGGAGATGGGGTACACGGTGCGTGGGGGGCAAGGCGAAGATCCGGAACTGATTCACCCCGGCGGCTCGGCCGTGCAGACGTGGCGGGAAGACTACCCCTACGAGCAACGGATGTCCCGCGAAGAGTACGAGCTGGAGAAATACCGGCTGCAGGTTGAACTGCTGAAGTTCCAGTACTGGGGCCAGGACCAGGAGCTCAGGCACGTGATCGTCTTTGAGGGCCGGGATGCTGCCGGCAAGGGCGGAACAATCAAGCGCTTCACTGAGCACCTGAATCCCCGCTCGGCCCGGGCAGTGGCATTGAGTAAACCCTCTGACCGTGAACTGGGCCAGTGGTATTTCCAGCGCTACRTCCMGCACCTGCCCACGGCCGGGGAGATCGTGATGTTCGACCGCTCCTGGTACAACCGGGCAAATGTGGAGCGGGTCATGGGCTTCTGCACGGAGCAGGAGTTCGACACCTTTATGGTTCAGGCCCCGCTCTTCGAGCGGATGCTCGTGGACTCCGGGATCCACCTGACCAAGTTCTGGTTCTCGGTGACCCGCCACGAGCAGCGCACSCGTTTYGCGATCCGGCAGATAGACCCGGTSCGGCGCTGGAAACTCTCGCCCRTSGAYCTSGCCTCMCTGGACCGGTGGGMGGAGTACACGGMMGCCAAGSAGSAGACATTCCTGCGSACCGACACSGACCAYGCGCCGTGGATCACCATCAAGTYCAAYGACAAGAARCGSGGTCGSATCAACGCCATGCGCTWCTTCCTCAACCARTTCGACTACGAGGACAAGGACACATCCGTGGTCCACAGCCCCGACCGGCTGATCGTACGCCGCGGCCGCGAAGCCGCCGGCGACTAGCGGCCGGCTCGCGGTCGGCGGAAGAGCGATCGCACGGATGCGTCACGCTCACGGTGGGATCCCAGCAGAAGATGGCAACATGGGGACATGACTCCTGCACACGGTTCTTCCGGCCTTTTCCGGCGTCCCCAGCCCATCAAACCCAAGGCGGGCCAAGAATCGGTGTGGGACTACCCGCGGCCGCCGAGGGTCGAGCCCCGATCCGAACGGGTTACCGTGCGGCTTGGCGGGCAGGTGATTGCCGACACCACCGATGCAGTGCGCGTC
>NZ_JBFTZL010000314.1:0-2187 GCF_056406825.1 Arthrobacter sp. P1_A5
GGTGAGAGGTCACCAGGTGTTCCTGTGGTGGTTGTGGTGCCTATTGTCGTGCCGGTTTCCGTGATGGTCCCAGAACCCGTCCTTGTCATGCCGGCAGCCGTCCCGGCCCGTCCACGAGCCGCGGTGGTCGTTGTCGTCCCRCCAATTGCCATGATCGTCGCGCCACCCCCATCCGTCGGCGTTGTCATGCCACCGGTTCTCCCCGTCCCACCAGCCATTGCGCGTGTCGTGCCGGTTGTTGTCCCGCATGTGGTGCCGGTTCACAAATGAGGACTGACTCCAGGAGCTGGGGGAGGCGGTCGAAGTGGTAGCGGCGGCGCTGGCAGGCAGGGCGCTGGCGCCCAGGCCCAGTGCGGCGGTCACCGCGGTTGTTCCAATGATGCGAATAGCCTTGTTCATGAAACTTGGTCCTAACGGAGATCGATTTCCCTGGCCCCGGGGCGGGCCGGACAGGCATGCTGCCGGGGGCCCATGATTTGCGTGTCTGCTGACGCGATCCTCAGTGAGGGCACCGGGAGATCTGAATATCATCTTTGGTGGTCGCGTCGGGCTCTCTGGCCGGCGTTGTTGTCGGTCCGGGTCTGCAGGACCGGTCGCTCCAGAACTGTTGCCCGGAGCACCTTTCCAGTCAACGCCCCTGCATTGACTCTCAAAAGGGACTAAAGACCCTGTTTCTGCAGCAATCGGACGGATCGCTTCAGGAGCTGGGATGCTGGCGGTCGGAGCAGCCCCGGCACGTTGGCCACTGCCTGGATTGACGCTGCCTACACCGTTACGGCCTGGTTCGCCAGGGTGGCGACGATGGCTGACATTTTGAGGCCGGTGAGCACCGCCGTGAGCAAGACGACGCTGATCGTGACCCACACCGGGGCGAGCCCCCGCCGCGGTGCTACCTCGTGGACGATCACGGAGCGGCCAATCACGTAGACCTCCCTGCTGAGGAACACCCACGCCCAGTGGAAGGGCCGGACAACGCCGTCCTTGCGCAGCCGGTCCCAGTCCAGGTACGCCAGGAGGGCGGACACGCCGTAGGCCACGAAACTGATTGCTATGAAGAGGAAGTAAGGCGCCGTGAAAATCGACGCCGGATCAATTGTCTGGATCTGCCGCGGGCCCACGGTGCGCAGCCGGAGCACAGGGTTCCAGAACATCAGCAGGATGAGCGGTACGAGCGGCAGGGCCACAATTGTCCAGATGTACGCGTTGTAGACCGGTGTTCGGTCGCTGATGCGCCTGCGCGGCGCCACCGGGTGGCGGGGCGCTGTCGCCTGGAACTGCGGTGCGTTGAACTCGCCGGTCCAGGCCGAACCGTTCCACCACTGAAGCCGGCCCGAGCCTGCCGGGTCCGGATACCAGCCAGGGCCAGGGGCGGAGGCGTTGGGCGGGACGGTCATGGCTGTTCATCCTTTGCGTGGCGTGGCGCGCGTTGGCTTCTTCTGTTCCGTGAGAGAGCGTACAGGGGGATGGGCAACTCCATGATTCCCCCATTGGTCGCAGTGGTGCATTGGATGGAGTCTAACCGCGGCCCGTGCCGGCGGGAAGGCCGGCCGACGGCGCAGACCCGTCCGCTGGAACCCTTGGGCCAGCCTGCCGCCCAGGCGCAAAAGGGCAGTCCGGAAGTCTCGACGCGCCAGCCGATCGGGAGGACGATTAATAGGCAATCACCACGAAGGAGGTCAGTGATGTGCTATTCGTACAACAGGGATTCCTGGCGGGATACCAGGAAGGATGCCGCAAAGGATTCTGAGGATCGCCCGGAGACCCGGGCGGAGGCGCCGGAATTCAGGTTCTGGGCCTTCCCCCGCCGCAGCAAGGAGTTCACGGTCGAAGAGCCGGAGAAGGTGCGCGACCGGTCCCGCGAGAAAGTCTGATAAATCGATGTGCATGAGGCGGCCGCTGAGCCACACAGTTCACTGTGACGGTTCGGCGGCCGTTTCATGGCCCGGCGGGCCGGCGGAGGCCAATGGCCGCGGAGAGGCCTATAAGCAGACCGCTGAGCGCCAGCAGGAATCCGCCGGCAAGACTGCCTTGCCCGTCCGGTCCGGGACCAACCCTGCCGGCCGCCGCTGCGGAAGGAATCGCCGTTGCGGACTCTGGGCCCTGGCCAGCGTCTGGCGACTGAGGGGCGGACGTTCCCGCCGTGGCTGGGACCGGAACAGCACCCGTGGCCGGTGGGGTGGGGGCTCC
>NZ_JBFTZL010000315.1:0-2148 GCF_056406825.1 Arthrobacter sp. P1_A5
CCCTCGTAGCGGAGTTCGGTCACTTCGGGTGCCCCGGGGGTATTTCCGGCAGGGGACTGGGCGCTCGCAGGGCCGCCGCAACCGGAGACCACCAGCGAGACCGCCACGGCGGCAGCAACGCCCAAGGTGGAGAAAAGTCCTGCGGGTAAGTGTCGGTTTTTCATAGCGGATTCTTTCTGGATTCGATGGTGCGGCCCGGGGCTACCGGACCGTGCCCACCATCAGAGCAGAATCGAATTCGTTCCGCAGGCGCCTCGACTCCCGAGGAAACCGCGCGTAATCCGGCGACGAAATCAGCCGCGGGGCACAATCGCTACCCGGGAGGTCGCATTGGGAAGCAGTCCGCAACAGGGCAGACTCAGGCCGTCATCTGCGGCCATTCCGGGACATGTCCGCGCCCCATCGGACGGTCACTGTGAAGTCATGCTGACGCGCGGTGACTGTGCATGACGGGGCCGGCACCGCGCCGCCGCAGTCCGCGCACGAAGAAAATTCGCAGGATATGGCCGAATGTTGCGTTCCCGACGCGGCTCCGGCAGTCCTGGCCCAGAACGTCGAGCCGGACCAGCAGGACGAACAAGGGCGTGTCGGGCGCGGGCAGATCGGCGAAGCCCATGTCGATGGTGCCTTCAAAGCCGCGGCGACTGAACACCTCCACCCTTGCGGATCGCGGCGGATCGCAGCCCGGGCATGGCGCAGCTGTTTCGGAAGGGTTTGTCAGGGCGCTATGGCGCGTGCCGGGCTAAAGAGATGCCGGTAGCCAAGACGGAGAACCCCCGGGCGCAGCGGCTAGAGGCCCCGGTGGTGCTCGATGAGCCATCGCGCCATCTGCTGGGCGCGCTTGGAGGCCAGCGCGTCCCCTTCGGTGGCGGAAATGATGGAGCCTTTCATCAGGATGTGCCAGGATCGGGCAAATTCCTCGGGGCGGTCCAGCCCGGCTTCCTCGGCCAGTGCCTGGATATGCCCGCGGATGCGGCTGAGGTAATCGATGCTCGCCTTGCCCAGCGGGTGCCCGGCGCCCATTTCCAGCAGCACGTTGATGAAGGAACACGCCTCGAAATCCTCGCGCTGGAACCAGTCACCGAACACGTCAAAGACGGCGAGCAGCCTCTCCTCGGGGGTGTTGCCTCGCCGGCTGGCCTCGGCCACGATCAGGTCCACGGTCCACACCTGGTCGCGGAGTTCCAGGAAGGCCAGCACCAGTGCGTCCTTGGACGGAAAGTGCCGGTAGAAGGTTGCTTTGGAAACCCCTGAACTGCTGATCAGCTCATTGACCCCTACTCCGCGGATGCCGCGGCGGGAGAACAACTCGTAGGCGGTGGCGAGAATGCGGTCCACCGGCTCGTCGCGGCCGGCCATGGCTGTGGCGGGCAGCAGCGGAGGACCCTCGGCGTCGTTGACAGTCATGATAAAAAAATTTTACACCGGACCGAGGCGTACAGACCGGTCTGCCTCGGAGTGTGCTATCAGTCTCCCCCGGATTTTCCCCCCCGGCGCTTTCGGCGCGTAACACGCTCGCACGACGCCGGGCGGGCCGGCGAAGGGCCCTTCCGGCGCCCTACCTCCACCTAGGGATGGAGAACCCGGCTGCCATCCCGGCGTTGTGAGAACCGACTGTCCAGTGCGTGGACGAAGCTGCGGAGGGTCGCTGACTCGTGCGTGCTGTTGGCCAGCCGGACGATGGCCGAAGCCGTGTGGGCCAACTTGATGTTGTGATGCTGGCTGTAGGCGGAAAGCCGTTCGAAGGCGTCGTCGGAACCGATATGGAGTATCCCCATCAGGATGCCCTTGGCCTGTTCGATAAGGCCTCGGGTGCCGATGGCTCCGGCGACGGCCTCGCGGGCGGACCGGTCCGTTTCAACTTGAACTGTTCTGGTGAGGTCCAGGATGAACCCGTCGACGAACGACAGCTTCCCGTCACTGTCCAGCACGCCCTCCCCCGCCGTCAGGACTCGCCGTTCACGCCGGCGTGCGTCGAAGAGACGATGATAATTGGCGAAAAAACCTCCGCCACGGCACACATCCTCAAAGATTTCCCTGCACGGCGTCCGGTCGTCAGGATGCACGTGCTGCATAAGAACACCCACCGTGCGCACCACCTCGCCGCGCTGATAGCCGTGGTTCTGGTAAATCTGCTCGGACCACTGC
>NZ_JBFTZL010000316.1:0-2090 GCF_056406825.1 Arthrobacter sp. P1_A5
CCAGGTGGGGGTCCTCCCGCATTTAACCGGCCTTTCAGGACCAGGCCCGTGCCTTCGGCGGCCCGGCCCCGGGGGAACGGCCGCCCGCCGGCCCCGGCTACGTGCCCAGCCGAACCCGGGTCGGTCCGGTAATCACCCTGGTGCCCGATCGCCGATGAGGGGCCCCCTGCGACGTCGTATGCTCCGCCTTGAAGGAGGCCGAGCGTTGCCGCAGGAACGTACAGGCCGGACGCGCCTGGACGGGCTCATTCGGCATCGGGTGCGCCGTCCCCTGTCCCTCCCGCTGACCTGAGCTTCCGGCGTCTGCGCCGGCGCCAAACGATCACCAGGCCCAGCACGACGAATGGGACCAGCACCCAACCGCCGATGTCGAGAGCGTCACCGATCGCATTGGCCAGCGCCCCGGCCAAATAGGCGAGAACACTGAGGCTCGCGACCCAGGCAATTGACCCTGTGATGGTCCAGAGCAGAAAAGTGGGCCACGGCATCTTGGCGGCCCCCGCGGCAATGGCGCCCCAGAGCCGGACAACAATGACCCAGCGGCCGAAGAACAAGGCTTTGCCGCCGTGACGATCGAAGAACGACTCGAGCTGGAGGATGCGATTCTCGTCGGCATGGAAGCGCTGTGCGAGTCGAAGCATCAGCGGACGGCCTCCCACCCGCCCAAGTACGTAGCCAATAGTGCTCCCGAGCATGGCGCCCAGGCTGCCGACCGCGATAACGGCGGTAAGGTTCAGGTCTCCGTGGCGCGCCGAGGCGTAGGCGCCAAGCAGGACGGCCACGGCGGGAAGCGGTACACCGGCGCACTGGGCCAGCACAATCACGAAGACGGCGAAGTAGTACGCCCATTCGTCCGCAACCCCTGCTTCCGCGGCGAAGTAGGCTGCCCAGCCGAGCGCCACGAAGCGGAAGGCAACTAATCCGGTCATCGCTCACACCTCACTCCGCTGCTCCGCCGTGGTTCATCATGACGGTCCCCGCGCTGCCCGCGTTCTGTCTGCGGTCATAACCCCCGCGACAGCACCGGGATGGCCCTTGTCTACCCTTGCGGCCGGGGCCGCGTCAAGAGCACGCTGCGGACACGGCCCGGCCGGCGGCGGCACTGCTTTTCCGGCCGCGGCGCTAGCCTCGGCGTTCCGGCCGGATCGCCCGCAGCCACCACCGCCCGCGCCGCTACGACCGCCGGCCCTGCGCGTCTCCTACGCCTCCTGCTTTAGGCCCTGAAGAGCTGCCCGGTTTCCCGGGACTATTGGCGACAGAAGACGCACGAAGGAAAGAACTCACGCACAGGCCTGGCCCTCCCTCCCTTCTGGTGCCTACGACCTTCAGCACCAGACGTCTGGGTGGATGCGCTTTCCGAGCATGAAGATGGATTCCGCGCCTGAGTGAGGGCCGTTGATGATACCGCCTGGAATCGCGTCGGGTGGAAACAGGTTCGCCAGGCGGTTCCGGCAGGCAATGAACACGCCTCTGTCTTGTTCCTCGTGGAACGTGGCGCTCCAGAAGGCGGGTATCCGATACAGATCACGGATCTGCGCGAGGCATCGCGTCGACCGTTCCGATGCATTGCGCGCGAACTCTGGAGAGTCGATGACAACCTAAACATCGCGAACATGGACTGGGGGAGCTCGCAGGAAGAACAGACAGCAAGGGTGACCTCAGGGGGTTGCCTGACAGTTCTTGCTGCTTCGATGTACTGGGAACAGGCTGCGGCCGAATCAATCGATCGATCAAACCACGAGATCCTGCAACTTCCGCCGCGGGTTTCAAGGTTCTTCGCTGATTCCAGGCAGCTGACGTTCGTCAGGTGTTCTCTTCAGACACGACTTCGGCGGGTGGCTGCTGTTGGGCCATCAACTCGAACAACACCTGGTTCGGAGTCTGGCCCAGAAGGCATCGGAACCATCCTGCCGCGTCATGCCCCTGTGGCGGCCTGCATTCGACAACACGACGGACTGCTTGGCTGCTAATGCCTGGGCCCGCCATGTGGGGGAGCTGCCGGCACGGGGAAGGAGTGATGCACGGCATAGTGGCCGTGGGCGGCGGGGGAGTGTGCGATGAGGTGCGTGACGGGTGGTTTTGGGTTGTGG
>NZ_JBFTZL010000317.1:0-2085 GCF_056406825.1 Arthrobacter sp. P1_A5
GCCGGGCGGGGGCGGCGTTCGCGCGGAACACGGCCGCGAAGACGGCATCGAACACGGGCACTTCTTCGCGGGCCGACACGAGCACCACGCGGCAGGTCCAATAGAGCTGCTCAAGCCGGGCCGGGGGGATCAGGTGAAGCGCCTCGGCCAGCCGCGCCGCCCGGTCCGGCGAGGTCGCCAGGCCGGCCCTCCGGATGGCCGTGACGAACGCGGCGGACAAGGCGGCCGCCTCGACCAGTGGCGGCTGAGGCGGCTGATCGGTGGCACTGTTGTTTTGGGCGGGGCCGTTGTCTTCAACCATCGGTGCCGTCCACGAGCCAGGCCGCGCCGCGGGAGCCGACGAGTTCGAGGTCATCGCGGTTCTTGACGATGGAGCCCCACGTCTGCTCGGTGGTGCCGGGGTCGATCCGCTTCACCCCCAGCACGGCCAGGGCCGAGACCCAGTCGATTGCCTCGGAGATCCCGGGCGGCTTGGCGAGGTCCAGGGTGCGCAGCCGGGTGATGACGGCCGCGGCCTGGAGGGCCAGCGGGCCGCTGCTGGCAGGAACCCGGCGGCGCACGATCTCGGCGATCCGGGCGGGTCCCGGGTAGTCGATCCAGTGGTACAGGCAGCGGCGGGTCAGGGCGTCGTGAAGGTCCCGGGTCCGGTTGGAGGTCAGGATCACGATGGGGGGATGGGTGGCGCGGATTGTGCCCAGCTCCGGGATGGTGACGGCGGATTCGGCCAGCAGTTCAAAGGTGAAAGCCTCGAATTCGGCGTCGGCGCGGTCGATCTCGTCCAGGAGCAGCACGGCAGGCCGCGGGCCGGGATGTTCCAGCGCCTGCAGGAGCGGGCGCCGCAGCAGGTACTGGGAGGCAAACAGGTCCGTTTCCGTGACCTCGGTGTCGCGGACTTCGGCCAGCCGGATGCCGAGCAGCTGGCGCTGGTGGTTCCACTCATAGAGGGCCTCACCGGCGTCGATTCCCTCATAGCACTGCAGCCGGTACAGCGGGGTGTCGAGGAGCTCGGCCAGCGCCTTCGCGGCCTCCGTCTTCCCGACCCCCGCCTCGCCCTCGAGCAGGATGGGCTGCGGCAGGCGGACAGCCAGGAACAGGGCCGTCGCCAGTCCGACGTCAGCCAGGTAGTTGGTCCGGTCCAGCGCGGCCATCAGCGATCCGACATCCGGGACCCGGCGCCGCACGTCCTCCTCCGCGCCGGCCCGCGCCGCCGCCGTCATAGGGCCCCCAGCAGCCCGGCAAGGAGGCGCCGGTAGTCGTCTTCGGTGTCGACGTCCGGGGGGACGGGGCCGGGTATACGGACCTCGACGACGTCGTCTGCCCGCTGTGCCAGGAGCTTCCAGACGGCTTTGTCCCCGTGCAGGGCGGCCAGGTCCGGCAGCAGGCGCCGGGCAAACGCCACCGGGTGGCCCACGCCGTCGTCGTAGCGGCACACCGCGATGCCGGCAGCGCGCACAGGAGTGGGCTGCAGGGCGCCAAGCACTGCCCGGACGCTCGCGGCCCGGACACCGGGCTGATCGCCGAGCAGCAGGACGACGGCGCCGGTGTCCGGATGGAGGACGGCGAGCGCCGTGGCGATCGAGGACGCGCACCCTTCGCCGAAGTCCGGGTTGAGCACCACATCGCAGCCGCTGGTGTCCACGGTTCGCTCCACCTCGGCCGCTGCGCCGCCCAGGGCCAGCACCGTCTGGCCGAAGGCGCAGTCCCGGGCAGTCGCCAGGACGGCATCGAGCAGCACGCCCCCGCCGTAAGGCAGCAGCTGCTTCGGCCGGCCCAGGCGCCGGGAACCGCCCGCGGCCAGGATGATGCCGGCGGTCCGGGGTCCGGGGCTTCCTTCCGCCCGCAACGGGTCAGGTCGTAACGGCATAGCGTTCCGGATCTTTGCGGAAGGCGGCCCGGCAGCCGGGCGAGCAGAAGTAGACGGCGGCCCCTTCGTGAACCAGGTGCAGGGACGATTCGAGGGCCGGGACGGACATGCCGCACACCGGGTCGACCGCGCTCGCCGGCCCCGGTGGTGCGGGCTCGGATGGCACGGGCTCCGATGGTACTGGCCCCGATGGTACTGGCTCCGTGCCGAAGCTCGTGGCC
>NZ_JBFTZL010000318.1:0-2083 GCF_056406825.1 Arthrobacter sp. P1_A5
CCGTGGGCACCACCTCGCCGCGCTGATAGCCGTGGATCTGGTAAATCTGCTCGGACCACTGCAGCTCCCCCGAGGCCACATCGTAGCGAAAGGTCCCGGCGAGGCAGTCCTCGGTAGCCAGCGCGCTGGAATAGGCCTGCAACGCCTTCAACTCCGTCATGGCCGGGCCTGCCTGCCCGGCCCGCCGGCGGGCGCCCTGTCCCGGGACACGGTCAGCACGAGCTGAGCCCAACCTGCGCAGTCCGCGCCTCCAGTGCCTGCCGCCACCGCACGATCAGCTGCTGGTTCCGGGTCCCTGCGAGTCGGGCCAAGAAGCGCGCTGCGGACGGGATGCGGAGGCGCGGCGGCCCTTCAGGAGACCTGGGCGCCCCGCCACGGGCCGGTCTCGCCCGGGCGCGCCGGCCCTGCACGTGCGCCTCGTGAACTCCGCGCCTCTGCGCGCTGGGTTCCACGGGAATGCCCTCGGCCGCGGACTGGAGCAGCGCGTCATCCCGCGGCGCCGAAATTTCCGAGACCAGCCCCATGCCGGCGTACTCCCGCACTGCTGCGATCCCAGCCACCGCCGCCGGCAGGTCTGGAAAGGGCCTGGAGAGGGCCATGACGGTCCCGTCCGGGGCCGTCAGTCGAAATCGGTAGGACCTGTCGGTATCGGTGAACAGTTCGAACATGCCTGTCATAGAACCCTCCTGGAAGCCGGGACCCGATTGTTCCCGGCGACGCCGTTGTCACCGGGAACAGCCTGAATCCACCCGAACGATGCCAGTCACTCGTACCGGCCGAATCGAATTGATGAATTCATGAAAGTCTGAACTATGCAACTCACCTGCGCAAGAGGTACCACCCTGTCTGGCGGCGGCAACGACACTGCAGCGGTCCGGCGCTACGATATGTAAGCGGGCTGACCAAATCATGGGTGTGCAAGACAGACTTTTCTGTCTTGCTCGTGCTAGTTTTCCTGTCGCCGGGGTCTGCACAGACGCGCGGTTCAGAATAGTTGAATGTGAAGGAGGGAGGCCCCAATGCCGGATGATCTTCCTGCAAGTCCGGTCCAGACCGATGTGAAGGCAGAACTGTTCAAGGCCATGGGCCACCCTGCCCGAATCCAGTTGCTGGAAATGCTCGCCGACGGACCAGTAGCCGTAAGCCGGCTGCGCGACAACACGGGCCTTGAGCCGTCAAACCTCTCCCAACATTTGAGCATTCTCCGCCGCCAGCGCCTGATTGTCCCCTCACGGCGCGAGGGCAGGTTGTTCTATGAACTGGCCAGCCCTGAGGTTAATGTCCTGCTCGCGGCCGCCCGATCCCTGCTCGGATCTCTCCTGGTCACCACCCGGATGACCCTGAGCCCCATGGCTGAAGAGCCTGAAGAAGCAATCCGCTAAATACCGGCGCACGACGGACTATGGACAACATCGATCGACCGGCCTGGATGCGTCCGGACTAAAACCAGTAGGGGTAGCAATGGCTCACGCCGAGAACGAGACCACCATCAACCGATCTCCGGAGGACGTCTATGCGTTCCTCGCGGATGGACTGAATAACCGCGCATGGCGCTCCGGGGTTCAGGACATAACACTGAAGAGTGGAACACCCGGGGACCTCGGTGCCGTGTACAGCCAGACTCTCTCGGGCCCCGGTGGCCGGCCGATCGTCGGGGACTACGAAATCACCGCGGCGGACCCCGGAAAGCTCCTGGGCTTCCAGGTGGTGGCCGGTCCGGCCCGTCCGGCCGGTGCATACCGGCTCAGTGAAGCGCCGGGCGGAACGACTGTTCGTTTCAGCCTGGACCTGGAGCCCAAGGGACTCATGAAGCTCGTGGGCCCGGTGATTGTCCGCACCATGAAGGCCGAGGTCGCTCAGTTGACCAATCTCAAGAACGTTCTCGAATCCGCCTAGATGAAGGCGCAGGGCGTTCATTCTTGAGTGTGCCCGTCCGTAGCTGAAGCCATCAAGTGGCAAGCACCAACCTTCATGTGCAAGGGAACATCGCGTCCTTCTTGCCCAAAGCCAAGAAGAACGTCCCCCTGATGTTCCACCAGGGCGCATCAAACCAGAATGATGCGCGGCTTCTGGAAGGTAACGG
>NZ_JBFTZL010000319.1:0-2079 GCF_056406825.1 Arthrobacter sp. P1_A5
GAATTCCTCGACGTGGCCCGCAAGCTTTGGGACAGCTGGGAGGACGACGCCGCCCTCGGCGACAAGGAAGCCGGGACCTGGGGAGACAACACCAGGGTCCACCCGGTCAACCACGCCGGCACGTTCTTCAGCGTCCAGGGGCCGCTGGACGTGCCACGCTCCGTCCAGGGCCACCCGGTGATTGTCCAGGCCGGCTCCTCGGAGGACGGCAAGGACTTCGCCGCCCGCTACGCCGAAGCGGTGTTCACAGCCCAGCAGACGCTGCCCGACGCACAGCGCTTCTATGCCGACCTGAAACGGCGAACCGCCGCCGCCGGCCGTGACCCGGGAACGATCAAGGTGCTCCCGGGCATCGTTCCCGTCATCGGCTCCACCGAGGCCGAGGCGCGGCGGCTGGAGCAAGACCTCGACGAGCTGATCCACCCGGAGCACGCCAAAAGGCAGCTCGCCGGGGTGCTGCGGGTCCCCGCAGCATCCCTGGCCCTCGACGCCGAGCTGCCGGACGACCTGCGCTCCGAGGACGAGATCGAAGGGGCCAAGAGCAGGTACACGCTGATCGTGGACCTCGCCCGGCGGGAACGGCTGACCGTGCGCCAGCTCATCGGCAGGCTCGGYGGCGGCCGCGGCCACCGTACTTTCTCTGGCACCCCTGAGCAGGTGGCCGACGCGATCGAGGAATGGTTTGTGGCCGGGGCGGCGGACGGCTTCAACATCATGCCCCCCGTGCTTCCGTCCGGCCTGGACGCCTTCGTGGACCACGTCATCCCGATCCTGCGGGACCGCGGACTCTTCCGGCGCGCATACAGTGGACGGACGCTCCGGGAACACTACGGGCTGCCCCGGCCGGCCAACACCTTCGTCTCGGCTGCCCGCAGGAGTCCGGCGGGCCCGGACCCGGCGGGGTCCCAGGACCCCGCGCCGGTGCCGGCCGACGCGGTCGCGGGACTCCGTTCGGCCTGAAGGACTTGGTTCACATGAGGCGGCGGCGCGCGCAATGGTGTACGTTGGCTTCCCGTCAGAACTAAACACAGGAATGAGAGTCACCCCCGTGGCAACCGATTACGACGAAGTCCGATCCGACGTCAAGGAGTCGCAGGATAATTCCCTGCAGGCGCTGCAATCTGCCAACGCCCCGGATGCCCGCAGCGTTGTCCGAGAACTGGATGAAGCCGACGCTTTTGACGATGCGATCAGCCCGGGCGGGGAAATTGTCGCCGAGGAACTCGTCGTGCAGGTCATCCCGCAGGCGCAGGACGAATTCACCTGCTACTCCTGCTTCCTGGTCCGGCACCGGTCCCAGGTTGCACGCGAAAAGAACGGCCACGCTTACTGCGTCGAGTGCGTTGGCTAGGGCCCTGGCCTCCCGCGTGTCCGGCGCCGGCGCGGCTTTCCGTGCCGCGCCGGACACGCGGGTCAGTACCGTCCCCGGCCGGCCCGTTTAGTCCATGCTCCGTCTGAAACGCCTTGCCGTACTCGGCCTGTTCGTATTTTTCGTCATCACCGGGTTCTTGTTTTGGGCCTTCCGGTTCTCCGGGGCGGAGACCCGCGTGGCCCTGCCCGCGCCGCCGCGGGCAGAGGCGAAGCTCGAATCGCTGTCCGCCGGCATCACCTCCGCCGTGAACATCACCCGGAGCGCGGACGCCGAGTGGCTCACCCATGCCGCCGCGCAGACCGGCATCCCCGCCCGGGCCCTCCAGGCCTACGTGGCCGCGGCCAGTGCGGCCAACACATCGGCCCCGACGTGCGGGATCGGCTGGAATACGGTGGCAGCGGTGGGCTTCGTCGAATCCGGCCACGGAACGTACGGCGGCGGCAGTCTGACCGCCACAGGCCAGGCGAGCGGGCCAATTGTCGGTCCGAGCCTCAATGGCGACGGCTTCGCCGCGATCCCTGATTCGGACGCCGGCGCCCTGGACGGCGACGCCCGGTGGGACCACGCCGTCGGACCCATGCAGTTCATTCCCTCCACGTGGCAGCTCGCAGGCCGGGACGGGAACGGCGACGGAACAGCCGACCCGTTCAACATCGATGACGCCGCGCTAAGTGCCGCCTCGTACCTGTGCGCCCACGGCGGTGACC
>NZ_JBFTZL010000320.1:0-2066 GCF_056406825.1 Arthrobacter sp. P1_A5
CTCCTGACCCGCGGCAACTCCTGCCTGCACCGGCACGCTCTCGCCCGGGCCGAACCCCGGAAACAGCCCGGCGACGGCGTCGGGGGCCGGGCCGCCACCGGCCAGCAGCCAGATGCCGGCCACCAGGGCTGCAGCGGCGAGAGCGGGAAGCAGCGCCCGCCGCGCGGGGGACCTTCGGAATCCGGGGTGGAGTCCGGCTTTCCGGACAGCGCCTGGGCGCCGGCCCGGGCCGGACTGCACGGCCTTGCGTGTGAGCAGTTGGGGGATGACCGTGGGGTGCACGGAGACCGACAGATCGACGGGCTCCGCCCGGGCGCTGCGGTAGACCATAGCGGCAAACTCCGCCGCCGGGGGACGCTCCCGGCGCTCACCGCTCAACCCCGCTTCGAGGGCGGYCACCAACGCTGCCGGCACCTCCGGGACCAGAAGGCTCAGCGGCGGACGATGCACCCCTGGCTCAGGGGCCCGTCCGGTGAGGCAATACCAGCCCAAGGCTGCCAGGGAGTAAATGTCGCGTTCGGGCTGCAGCCCGGCCCGCACAGCGTCCGAGGGGGCGGGATCTTGGAAACCTGCTGTGCCCTCTTCCGCGACCGGAGCGGCGTCGGCCATCATGCGCGCGACGCCGAGATCGGCCAGCAGCGGTTTGCCCTCGGCCGTGAAAAGCACGTTGCCGGGGGCCACATCACCGTGGGTGAAGCCTTGGCCGTGAAGGTATGCCAGCGCCTGCGCGATAGGAGTCAGGACCGTCACCGTTTCGCCGGGACCCAGACGTCCCCGGCTTCCCACGAGCGCCGCAAGCGAGCCGCCGGGTGCGTAGTCCAGCGCAAGCCCGAGGCCGCTGCCGCCAGAGTCGTGAACCGGCAGGCGCACCACCGCGTGCACGCGAAGCAGGTGGCTGTGTGCCAGGGCGGAGAGGATCCGGACTTCGCGCCGCATGACGTCCTCGGCCTCGGATTCTTCCGGTGCGGCGCGGTCGGCATCGAAGCATTTGAGGGCGAACTCGCGGCCCGTTGACTGTTCGGTGACCAGCCACACCGTGGCGCTGCCGCCGCGCCCCAGGAGGCGTCCGACGTCGTAACCGGGAACCTGGGGGGCCGCACCGGCGGCCGGCGGGAGATCTTCCATACCCAAGGAATAGTCGATTGCGCGGAATCGTGCAGAAGTTATCCACAAGCATGAGAGCTTAAGCACACAAACGGGAGGTGGGTGCGGCGGGGTCTAAGCTTGATGCCATGACTCTTGAGTTCAAACAGCTGGGTCTCGCCCCGGACTTCGTCGATTACACGCGCGGATGGGACATCCAGCGCGAATTGCATGAAAAGGTCCTCGCAGGCACCGCGCCCAGCACTGTACTGCTGCTCGAACACGCCGCGGTTTACACCGCAGGCAAGCGCACCGAAGACCATGAACGGCCCTTCGACGGAACTCCCGTTGTGGCCGTGGACCGCGGCGGCAAGCTGACGTGGCACGGCCCCGGCCAGCTCATTGGCTACCCCATCATCAAACTGAAGAACAAGGCTGGCATCCGCGACTACGTGGAGCGGCTGGAAGCGGTCATCATCGCCGTCCTGGCGGACTACGGCATCGCCGCCGTCCGGATCAAGGGCCGCGCGGGCGTCTGGATCGAACAGGACGAAAAGGGTCCGGACCGCAAGATCGCGGCCATCGGCATCCGCGTCAACGAAGGCGTCAMCATGCACGGCTTCGCGATCAACTGCAACAACGATCTCGCCCCCTACGGCCAGATCATCGCCTGCGGGATCAGCGACGCCGGAGTCACCACTATCACCCAGGAACTTGGCAGGGACGTCACCCCGGCGGACCTCGTGTCGCGGATCACCGAAGAACTGCGCAAGAATGAACAAGCCCTAGTTGCAACCCCAGAAGGAGCTTTACTGTGACACTGGCACCAGAAGGCCGGAAGATGCTGCGCATTGAGCAGCGAAACGCGGCCACACCGGTGGAACGGAAGCCGGAATGGATCAAGGCCAAGGTCCAGATGGGCCCGGAGTTCGTCCAGCTCAAAAACCTCGTCAAGAAGGAGGGCCTCCACACGGTGTGTGAGG
>NZ_JBFTZL010000321.1:0-2056 GCF_056406825.1 Arthrobacter sp. P1_A5
CAAGTGCCCCGTGGTCTGCGCCACGGGCCAGGCGGAGCTAAACCGCCTGGGGCGAGTAGTCGTCGGCTTGAACATGCCCACTGCCCCCTTATCACACAAAGTGCTCGGTGCCTACAGCATGGACCTAGGAATTAGCGGGGAACAGTCCCCAACTCCCCTATACGTCAGATCGCCGGAGTGCTAATTTGCGCGGCTTCGGGTGCGCTTCCACAGCAAATCGGTGATCAGCGCTAGGGCAAGGATGACCACCAGCGCGGCGGCGGTTGCGGGTTCGTTGACGAGCGTGGTGGTGCAGAACACCAGGAACGTGCCCATGGTCGCGATCAGGGCGATGATGAGCATGAAAAGCAGGGCGCCGGTCTCCCGGTACACCTTGAAGTGGGCCAGGGTGACGGCGGAGAAAATGAGCAGTGCCACCGCACTTCCGAGGGAGGCAATGCTGTTCAGGTTGAACAGCAGCACCATCACGGCCGCGAGGCCGGCCATGACCAGCAGTCCGACCGGTACTTGCCGGCGACCCACGGATCGGCCGAACACCGGCGGGAACTGGCCCACTGAGGCCAGGTGCCGGGTCATCCCCACGGAGGGGTAGAGGGTGGCGTTCACCGCCCCGGCGGTGGAGAGCAGGGCGGTGACCACCATCAGCACGTATCCGAACTGGCCCAGCGTCGGCTTGGCGGCCTCGGCCAGCGCTGTGGCGCCGTAGGCGACGACCTGGTCGGCGGTCAAGGTTCCGAAGACGCCCAGGGAAACCGCGACGTACACCGTCGTGGCGATCGCCAGCGCCAGGTACATGGCGCGGGGCAGTTGACGGGACGGGGCAGGCAGATCCTTCGCGGTGAAGGTGATGACGCCGAACCCGAGGAAGGCGAAAAACGTCAACGCCACACTCGCGATGATCTCGCGAACGCCCGGGTAGCCGGCCGGATCCAGGAGAGCGGGGTTCCAGTTCGCGATTGTGACAATTGCGAACACGGACAGGATGGCCAGCACCGCCTTCACGATCAGCGACTGGACTTTGGCCACCGCCGTGGAACCGACAGCGTTCAGGAAGGTCATGAGCACGATGAGGGCGACAGCGAACACCTTGGCCCAGGTTGGGTCACGACCGGTCAGGACCGCGCTGGCATACCCCCCGAAGGACGACGCCACCATGGCCCCCACGATCGCGCCGGTCACATAGAACAACCACGAAACGATCCCGGTAACGTGCCCCTCCCCGAACCCCCGGGCCAGGTAGGCGAGCATGCCTCCGCCTGACGGGTACGTGGCGCCGAGCTTGGCAAACGAGTACCCCTGAAGGCCGGCGATGGCGCCGGCGATGAGAAAGGACACCCACACGGCCGAGCCGGCGACGGCGCCGGCTGCGCCCAGCAGCGCGAAGATTCCCGCGCCCACCATGGAACCCACCCCGATGAACGCTGCTTGGATGACGGTCATCTGCTTCTTCGGAACCGTGGTCGACATGGCGTCCCTCTCCGGCGTCAGGCACTCGCAAGCAGCCGTCTCGCAGGGAGGCTACCACCGGTCCCCCGACGGCGGAACCCTAGCCCGCTTCGGGCCCCGGGGGTAGAACGTCCTGAATCTGCCAACGCCCATCGACGGGCACCAGGACGAGGTGAAGCTGCTGCGCGGAGGCGGCGGGAACCTCAGCCACTATGGCGCCGTTCCCATCGAGCTCCCGGTACGCGGACGGCGCGGTGGTGATGGCCACCACGGCCCGGGCGGGGCTGCTGTCCGCGGTGGCCTCAATCCGGGTCAGGGAGGTCGAGAAGCCGGCCAGGACATGGCCGGAGGCGCTGAGCTGCGTTCGGATCCGCGCGTCGGCAGCGGCGGCTGCCGACCCCGGGGCGTTGACGTCATCGAGCAGGCCGAAGTCCCCGGAGCTGAGCGCGAGCGAGCGAAGCCGGGCGAGACCGCGGACGGCCTCCGCCGGATCCGGCGAGGCCAGCAGCGCCTCCAGGTCGGGAAGGACTACGGTGGCCCCGCCGT
This sequence comes from Arthrobacter sp. P1_A5, assembly GCF_056406825.1. Classification (NCBI taxonomy): domain Bacteria; kingdom Bacillati; phylum Actinomycetota; class Actinomycetes; order Micrococcales; family Micrococcaceae; genus Arthrobacter; species Arthrobacter sp. P1_A5. Next base: position 1,993 of record NZ_JBFTZL010000321.1, read on the forward strand.
CGGCCGTGGAGGGCGGCGAGACGCCCGCCGGACCCTCCGACGGTGCCGCCGGCCTCTCCTGACC
>NZ_JBFTZL010000322.1:0-2019 GCF_056406825.1 Arthrobacter sp. P1_A5
GAGGAGCACGGCCATTGTCATCGCCGGCAGCGCGGGAAGGAGCAGGTGGGCGGCGACGGCGACGGCGACGGCCGCCGCGGCGCCGGCCAGGCCTGGCGCGGCCTCTCTCAGGGCTGAGGCGGTGGCGGATCTCTTCAGGGGCACGCCCCTACATTGCCGTACCCGGCCGGAAAAGCCGTAACCGCAGCCGTCCMGGCAGGCGGCCCGGACTGCGCGGCCAGCACTGAGCGCCGCGCCGCGGGCCGCCGAAATGATTTCAGAACAAAAAAGTGGTTGGCTAGTGACCATGTCTGACCTATTCCAGGAATACTCCGAGGCCGCCGGCCGCACCGGCGCCTACGACGAGATGTTTGCCCCCGGCCAGCAGGCCCGGAGATCCTACGGRCAGGTGGCCCTGGCCCTGCGCGAACTCTCGTTGGCTGACGTCAGCGCCCGCGCCGATTCCATGGCCCGGACCTTCCTGGACCGCGGCGTGACCTTCGACTTCGCGGGTGAGGAACGGCCCTTCCCCCTGGACATCGTCCCCCGCGTGATCCCCGCCGATGAGTGGAGCGTCCTGGAACGCGGTGTGGCCCAGCGCGTCCGCGCCCTTGAAGCCTTCCTCAATGACGTCTACGACAAGATGACCGTGGTCTCCGACGGCGTCATCCCGCGCCAGCTCGTCACGACGAGCGCGCACTTCCACCGCCAGGTGCACGGCTTTGAGCCGGCCGGCGGCGTCCGGGTCCACATTTCCGGAATCGACGTCGTCCGCGACGCCGAGGGCACGTTCCGGGTCCTGGAGGACAACGTGCGCGTGCCCTCGGGCGTCAGCTACGTCCTCGAGAACCGCCGGGCCATGGCCAAGGGCCTGCCGGAGGCTTTCGGCCAGCAGCTCATCCGTCCGGTCGAGGAGTACCCCCGCCGGCTCCTGTCCGCCCTGCGGAAGACGGCACCCTCCGGCGTCGACGATCCCACCGTGGTGGTCCTGACCCCCGGCGTGTTCAACAGCGCCTACTTCGAGCACACCCTGCTCGCCGGACTCATGGGTGTCGAACTCGTCGAGGGCCGCGACCTCATCTGCCGCGGCAACCGGGTCTACATGCGCACCACGGCGGGCGAGCAGCGCGTGGATGTCATCTACAAACGCATCGACGACGAATTCCTGGACCCGCTGCAGTTCCGTGCCGATTCCATGCTCGGCTGCCCCGGCCTGGTCAACGCCGCCCGCGCCGGCGGCGTCACGATCGCCAACGCCGTGGGCAACGGCGTCGCCGATGACAAGCTGGTCTACAGCTACGTGCCCGACCTCATCCGGTACTACCTCAACGAAGAGCCCGTGATCGCCAACGTGGACACCTTCCGGCTCGAAGAGAAGGAGGCCCGGGAACACGTACTGGACCGCCTGGACGAGCTCGTGGTCAAACCGGTGGACGGCTCGGGCGGCAAGGGCCTCGTGATCGGCCCGGACGCGTCCAGGGACGAACTCGACGCCCTGCGCAAGCGGATCATCGCCGACCCCCGCGGATGGATCGCCCAGCCAGTCCTGCAGCTGTCCACGGTGCCGACGCTCAGCGGCGACAAGTTCGGCCCCCGGCACGTGGACCTGCGCCCCTTCGCCGTCAATGACGGCGAGGACGTCTGGGTTCTCCCCGGCGGACTGACCCGTGTGGCGCTCAAGGAGGGCTCGCTGATCGTCAATTCCAGCCAGGGCGGCGGTTCCAAGGACACCTGGGTCCTGGCCGACTCCCCGCAGGTCCCCGTCGAAGTGATCCCGCGGCCCACCATCGCAGTCCGCGAGCGGRTTTCGGTCTGGCCGGTGGAGAGCAACTGGCGCGACAGCCAGAAAGAGCAGCAACAGCAGCAGCAGATTTCTGACGCGCAGGAGGTAACCGCGAATGCTTAGCCGTATTGCCGAGTCACTGTTTTGGATCGGCCGCTACGTGGAACGGGCCGACGGCACCGCCCGGATCCTCGACGTCCACCTCGAACGGCTCAACCATCTGCCCATGGAGGAACAGCGCAGCGTGGCGCAGGAAC
>NZ_JBFTZL010000323.1:0-1999 GCF_056406825.1 Arthrobacter sp. P1_A5
GACCCGCTCCACACGCCCGGGCGCACGGACCTCGGCGCTGTCCGCCTTGAGGGTCCCGGCGATCCGGATCAGCCGTTCCCGGCGCCCGATCAAGGACACGATCTGCTCGTCCACCTCGTCAACAGCCACCCGCACGGCGGCGAGCTGTTCGCGGTCGGCCTGGGCGGCCTTGTCGTCTGCGTGATTTGTGGGCATGTGCATGACAGTATCGAAAGATGCAGCCACGAGTCGACTTCATATCGCTAGGTGTCCGCAGTGTTGACGCCTCACGCCGCTTCTACGTCGATGGCCTCGGATGGCCGGTCCACCGGGAAGTCCCCGGGGAAGTGCTCTTCATCCAGGTCAACCACGGCCTCATCCTCTCGCTCTGGGACGCGGGTCAAATGCAGTCCGAGGCGGCCACCGATCCCCCTGCCGGCATTGCCTGCATCACGCTCAGCCACAACCTGGCCGGCACGGCGGACGTCGACCGGGTGATGGCCGAAGCCGGGACCGCGGGAGCCCGCATCGTTGCGGCACCGAAGACCCAGCCCTGGGGCGGCTACACCGGCTACTTCGCCGATCCCGACGGCTACCGCTGGGAGGTCGCCTTCAACCCCGACTGGTCGGTCAACGGCGACGGCAAAGTAACGCTCTGACCTCAGGTGACCAGTACCGCCCCGTGCCTCGGCAGCCGCCTGGCACCTTGACAGGGCGGCGTACCCGCTAGAACAGGCTCCCCACCGGCTGGATGAGTTCCGGTGAGTCATTCCTGACGTTCCCGACGGCGGTTCCGACGGCGTCGATCGTCCAGCCTTCCGCGACGTCGTGCGCCCCGGCCCGGACCAGATCCACGAGCCCGGCCGCGTCATCGGCCTGCGGGTCCAGCCACGTCTGCATGGTCTCGCGGTTCATGGGCAGCGGAACCCTGTCATGCAGCGCGGTCAGCTCGGCCAGCATTCCCCCGGCGTAGCCCTCCGGCGGCGAGTCGGTGGTCATGATCGAGGTCGAGAGCATCCAGCGCTCCGGGTCGCCCTCTTCCTTGGACGGGTCCCGCCACCATTCATAGAGTCCCGCGAAGACAATGGGGCGTCCGTCCTTGGGATGGACGTAGTAGGGCTGCTTGGTGCGGCCCTCACCCTTCCACTCGTAGTAGCCGTCAGCCGGGACGGCGCAGCGACGGGCGCGGGTCGCTTTCCGGAAGGCGGGCTTCTCCAGCACGGTCTCGCTGCGGGCATTGATCATCTTCGACCCGATGCCCGGGTCCTTGGCCCAGGACGGCACCAGGCCCCACCGCGCAATGTGCAGTTGGCGGACCGGTTCTCCCTCCACCAGCCGTTCGAGCAGGATCGGCACATCCGCCGTCGGGGCCACGTTCCACGACGGCGGAATCGCGATCTCATCCTCCAGCCCGGCATCGAATTCGGCCAGCAGGTCTCCGACGGCCCGGGCCATCACGTAGCGTCCACACATGGCACCAGCATGCCACCGCACCCATCCCATGTCATCCGCCCAGCCGCCGTCGCGCACCCTGCGGGAAGACCATTTTGAGCCCGCCGAGGTCGCCGGCAACGTGCGAACTCGCCGGAACTTTCCGGCGACTTCGCATCTTTACCGCGAATTCGCGTCCGACGGCGTAGGGGGCAGCCTTCTCTGCGGGAATAGCGGGCTGCGGGGTACGGTTGATGACAGTGACGTACGACTTCAGTGGGGCCGGCCCGATACGCCGGCCCCACCACTTACTTGAGGAGAACTTCGTGGACTTCACCCCGGAATCCGGCACCATCACCATGTTTTCGACCACGTGGTGCGGCTACTGCAACCGGCTGAAGAAGCAGCTGGACGCACAGGGCATCGGGTACACCGAGATCAACATCGAGGAAGTCGAAGGCACGGCCGATCTCGTCGAGCAGCTCAACGGAGGCAACCGCACCGTCCCCACCGTGCTGTTCCCGGACGGCACCGCCGCCACCAACCCCTCCGCAGCTGAGGTCAAGAGCCGCCTCGCCGCCTAGGCCCT
>NZ_JBFTZL010000324.1:0-1970 GCF_056406825.1 Arthrobacter sp. P1_A5
ACTTCACGGTGGGCACGCCGACGCGCTGGCCCCACGTGGCCAGCTGCTCGGCGGCGGCGGCGCGGAAGGTGTCCGCCGCGCCCAGCAGCACGTCCTTGTCCTCGGCCACGAGCACGCGGGCCAGCTTGCCCACGGTGGTGGTCTTGCCAACGCCGTTGACGCCGACAACCATCATGACGGCGGGCTTGTCGCCGTGGCGCTCGACGTTCAGGCTCCGGTCCATGGTCGGATCCACGAGCTTGATGAGTTCCTCCCGGAGCAGGGCCTTGACGTGCTCAGGGTCCCGCGTGCCCATCACCTTGACGCGTTCGCGGAGCGAGTCCACGAGCTGCATGGTCGGTTCGGTGCCRAGATCGGCCAGCAGCAGGGTTTCCTCGACCTCATCCCAGACGTCKTCATCGATCTTGTCTGCCGAGAGCAGGGCCAGGAGCCCCTTGCCCAGGATGTTGTTGGACTTGACCAGCCGCTCGCGCAGCCGCATCAGCCGCCCGGCCACCGGCAGCGGGGTTTCCACCGGGACGGTTTCCAGCCCGGCTGCGTCGTCCGGAACTTCGAGGGTTGGTTCTTCGAGTTCGACGCCGTCCGGCGAGGTCCGTGCCGGTGCCGGCGCCTGCGCGGGACGGTCCTCCACAAGGGTTCCGGCTCCCGGGGCCTGCACGGGGTCGTTTGCGTCACGCGGGCCGGTGTAGGTCTTGGCGCTCTTCCGGGTCTTCATGAGCACCGGGATCAGCACACMGAGGACCACCAGGACAGCGAAAATGGGCAGAATGATGGGGAGGATATCGTTCACTCCCCTAGCTTCTCACAAACCCCAAATGGGCCGTGGCCAGCGCTTTTGTTGCGCGCGGACGCAGTCGTGCCGGGACCTGGACGTTTGCCTAGATCTCCGCACTGAGCCGCTGGCTGATCACCGTGGAGACGCCGTCGCCGCGCATTGTGACGCCATAGAGGGCGTCGGCGACTTCCATGGTGCGTTTCTGGTGCGTGATGACAATCAGCTGGCTGGATTCGCGGAGTTCTTCGAAGATGGTGATGAGCCGGCCCAGGTTGGTGTCATCAAGCGCGGCCTCGACCTCGTCCATGACGTAGAAGGGAGAGGGCCGTGCCTTGAAGATGGCCACCAGCAGCGCCACGGCCGTCAGGGAGCGTTCGCCGCCGGAAAGCAGCGAGAGCCGCTTGATTTTCTTGCCGGCCGGGCGGGCTTCGACCTCGATGCCGGTGGTGAGCATGTCGGTGGGGTCGGTCAGGACCAGCCGGCCCTCGCCGCCGGGGAACAGCCGGGCGAAGACGCGGACAAACTGCCGGGAGGTGTCCTCGAACGCCTCGGCGAAGACCTTCTGGACGCGGTCGTCGACTTCCTTGATGATGTCCAGCAGGTCTTTGCGGCTGGACTTCAGGTCTTCGAGCTGGCTGCTGAGGAACTGGTGGCGCTCCTCAAGCGCGGCGAACTCCTCGAGCGCCAGCGGGTTTACCTTCCCCAGGGCCGCGAGGTCGCGTTCGGCGCGTTTGAGCCGTTTTTCCTGTTCCGCACGGACGAAGGGCTTGCCTTCGGAAATCTCGCGTCCGTCCTCGTCCACCGGGGCGCGCAGTGCGGCCCATTTGTCCGCCGAGTCGCCGGCAGGGACCGGGACGGGAAGGTCCGGTCCGTAGTCGGCCACGAGCTGCCCGGCAGTCAGCCCGAGCTCCTCCACACTCTTCAGTTCCAGCGCCTCGATCCGCAGCCGCTGCTGCGTGCGGGCGAGCTCGTCGCGGTGCACGGAGTCGGTGAGTTCGGCCAGTTCTCGGGCCAGCGCGTCGTTGCCGCTGCGGACCCCGGCCAGTTCAAGGTCCATGGCGTCCTTGCGTTCCTCGGCGCTGTCCCGCTCGCGGCGGGCCAGCTCCACGGACACGTCGATGAATCCGATGACCTGCTGCACGGCGACGGCGACGGCGGCGGCGCGCCGGGCCTGGAGCCGGCGCCGGCTGGCCCG
>NZ_JBFTZL010000325.1:0-1958 GCF_056406825.1 Arthrobacter sp. P1_A5
CCCCACTCCCGGCTCGAAGACAGCCAGGGAGAACCTCGCCGGCTCCGTGCCCGGATTGGCGTAAGAGTGTGCCACGTCGCCGGGGAACGTCACCGCATCGCCCTCATCGAGGGTGAGTAATTGACCTGCGACCTCCACCGTGACCGTGCCCTGCTGGACCTGCAAAAGCTCCTTGGTGCCCGACGTGTGGGCCTCGCTCACATGACGGTCGCCGGGACCCAGCGTCCAATCCCACAGTTCAACCACGTCCGGCGGTTCGGTGCCGGCCACCAACACCCCGTGGCCGCCGGACTCACCGCTCCACAAAGCAGCGCCCTCACCACTGCGCGTGACCTTCACCGGCTTCGGGCGAGGTGGCTCGACCATCGCCGGCAGCCCCACACCCAGCGCGTCGCTGATCCTCAGCAGAGTTCCCACGCTGGGATTCGCGGCACCCTGCTCCACATTGACGACCATCCTGCGGCTTACCCCGGCAGACTCCGCCAGCTGATCAAGCGTCCAGCCCCGCGACTGCCTCTCCTGCTTAACTCGGGCGCCGATTGCCAGCGCCAAGCTCGTTGTACTTTCATCCATAAGTGCATCATACTGCACTTTCAGTGCACTGAATGACTGCCCGTCGTTAGGCCGCCGTCAACGAGTGGCCAAAAGACCCTCTTGAGCTTCGACGGCGCACCTCATGCCGCCAATCAGGACCAAGCCGTGCAGGACTCTCGTAGACGATCTCCAGTGAGAAACACGACAATGACCGCATCCGCTGCTGTCTTGGAAAACAACAGTTTTTCGAGACTAGGCGCCGATGCCCCCAGCGCTAAGCCGGGTCGGCGTGATTCCTAATCTCCTCATGGGGAGTGGGTCCGCAACGCTCTGAACTGGCCAATTTGCGGTGTGAACAAAATTACACACTTTGGGCTTCGGATCGGGTCGTACCGGTTCCGGACTGGGCCGGATTGGCGATGTTTGCGGGGGAGTGGCGGAAATTCAAGGGCTGGAACCCGGTTCGAGTCCCACCTCGGGCACGTGTTTTCCCTGTTCAGGGGCTTGTGGTCCTCTGAATGTGTACCAATCTCCTTTTATGGGCCCCTGCGGGGGCCCATTTTTGTTGGTGGCGGCTGGTCTGGCGGTTCCTTCTCTTGGCTTGGACAGCGGTGTGGCTGCGTACTCCTTCATGGCCGGGAGCGCTTGGAACTGCATGACCTGCTGCGTCTTGGGGCCATTCGGGCCTCCCTTCTTGCTGTTTGTGTCGGGCGTGGTTGGCCTTGTACCTGTTCATCTCCTGGAGTTGTGGTGACGGCATGACCTGAGGGAAGTTTCTGGGAGATTTTCTGGTCCTCGATTCGTTCCTTTTCTTGGCCGGAGAGAGGTGGGCGGGCGTTTGTCCGGCAAAGGTTGTGTGGACCGTGTCCACGCCAATGTAACGTGATGCCGTAGAACACCGGTCAACCTCCTGCCCTGGTCCAGGCGAGAGCCGGAAAGGAGAAGCGATGAACACCCCTCCATACCTGCGCTGGGACGAATCAGGCCAGCAGCAGCTCCTCGCCCGGGCTGAAGCGCTGCTCCAGCGGCGACGACGGTGCCTGCTCGGAATAGCCGGGGCGCCCGGTGCCGGAAAATCCACCATCTCCGTATGGCTGCTGGAGCACCTGCTCACCAACCATCCCGGGCAGGTCGCCCTGGTCCCCATGGACGGATATCACCTGGCGCAGTCGCTGCTCGAGTCCCGCGGGCTGGAGCACCGCAAGGGCGCTCCGGACACCTTCGACGGTGCCGGGTACGTCGCGTTGCTCCGCCGGCTAGGCTCAGAGACCTCGCGGGAGATCTTCGCGCCTRTGTTCCGCCGCGAAGTCAACGACGCGATCGCCGGGGCCATCGCCGTCCCGCCGGAAACACGCCTGATCATCACCGAAGGCAACTACCTGCTCTTAGACGAGGCCCCATGGAACGAGGTCGCATCCCTCCTG
>NZ_JBFTZL010000326.1:0-1941 GCF_056406825.1 Arthrobacter sp. P1_A5
GCAGGTGCGCCTGGAATTCTCTGCCGCTGCCCGGCCGCTGGCCCGGATCGAGACGAATGCGCTGCGGCGTGCCGTGCTGGCCCTGGCGGACAACGCGCTGGCCCACACGCCTGCGGGCGGCCGCGTGTCCATCACGACCTCAATCGAGCAGAAGCGCGCCGTGATCACGGTGGCGGACTCCGGGACCGGAATCACCGGCGTCGATCAGGCCCGGATCTTTGACCGGTTCGTGCGGACGGCCGGCACCGGCACCTCACAGGGACAGCGGAGCTTTGGCATCGGCCTGGCCCTGGTCCGGGAGATTGCCGTCGCGGCCGGGGGCACCGTCGAGGTGGCCGCGACGGGCGGCGAGGGAACCGTCATGAAATTGACGCTTCCGCTCATGGGCAGCGGGAATCCCTGAGGACCCTGCGCCGGGGAAAGCTATGCCATCGGGATCCCGGACCCCCGAATGCGGAGACAGGAAAGACCGGCGGTCGAGTTGCCCCCAAGGGAACTCGACCGCCGGTCTTTCCGGACTGTCTGGCCCCGGGTCGGGGCCGTGCGGCTTAGGCGCGGACGAACGTCACGCCGCCGGTCGCGGTGAGCCAGGACAGCGGGTGGACCATGGTCTGGTTCTTGCCGTTCATGCCGCCACTGACCACCTGGCCGTTGCCGGCGTAGATGCCGACGTGGCCGGACTGGACCACCATGTCACCGGGCTGCGGCGTCGCTACAACGGTTCCAAGGCCAAGGAACGCGCGGGGACCGATGTCGCCAACGGGCTTACCCGCGGCGCCAAGGGCCTTTTCCACCATGGCAGTGCAGTCCTGGGTGATGCCCACCTGGCTGTAGGCGGCCGAGAGCATGATGGCGTTGCGTCCGCCCGCGGGCGCCGCGGCCGGCGCTGCTGCCGGAGCTGCTGCCGGAGCGGCCTGCACCTGGATGACCGGCTTGGCCGGAGCCTTGGGCGCCGCCGCCGGGGCTGCAGCGGGAGCCGGCGCGACGGGCTGTTCGATGACCGGCGCGGCAACAGAATCCACTGCGGGGCGCTCGAAGCTGATCTTGACGCTTGAATCGGCACTGACGGGGGCACTGACCTGTCCGGTGACGTCGACGTTCGACGCCGGAGCAGAGTCACGCTGCACGGGGGCGGTGGCGGCGTTGGCGGCCATTCCGCTGGTCAGGACCAGGCCGGATGCGGCGGCGAGGACGGCGGCATGGCGCGCAAAAGTRTTGACTGAAGTCATGAAAAATGTAGCCTCTCCCAATGCCTGCGAGGTGAGCTGTCGGATTCGGATGGGAGGCACCCGGCCGCACTCCCGGGCCCGTCGTTGCGGGCACTGTGCGGCTTCACCCCAAGACCTGCATATCAGCAGGTCAAAAGTGGTTTCCCCGTCTCTGCCGGACGTTGATGCGAGTTACCCCCGGGCCGCGGCAGAGTTAGGCAATCGGCTGGGGAGCGCCCGTATCGGAGACAACAGGCACTCATCAACCGTAGCGCGAACCGCACCCGAAAGTCACATTCAGGTAACGGAGCCATGATGCCRGGCCGCAATTTGCCCATAGGGCGGCGCCGTTTCCGAACATAGGATGATGCCATCAGCACCACCGGAAGCGGAGGCCCGAAAATGAACAGCCATTGTGTCGCCATCTGCCAGTTGAGTACTCAGCCCCAAGAGGATTTCGACGTCAACACCGAGCTGCTGATCCTCGACGGCRGGGACGTCCACGTGAGCACCTGGGACGCGGAACCGCGTGACGGGGGTTTCGACGAGCACATCCTCAATGACCGGGTGGACGCGCTCGGGTACATGGTTGTCAACGACTGGGCCTTCCTGGACGGCAAGGCCTACGCGGTGGTGGAACGGCGGTCAGGCCCGGCGCCGGCCGGCCGCCGAGAACCGTGACCTTCCTGTCCCTGGCGCTGATCGCCGTCATCGCCCTGGCCGGCCCCCTGCT
>NZ_JBFTZL010000327.1:0-1918 GCF_056406825.1 Arthrobacter sp. P1_A5
GGCACCGTTCGCGCGGGGCCGGGCTCCGTTCGCGAGGGCCGTTCGCGGGGCCGGGCTCCGTTCGCGGGGGCCCGCGCGGGCAGCGCGGCCTGGGTTCCGTTCGCGGGGGCCGCGCGGCCGGGCTTGTTTCCCCTGTCTACCCTGTTTACCCCAGCGCGGGGTCATTGCGTCCCATCTTCAGCAGTGGGGAGGACGCAGTGGCCCCGCGCTGGCTTTATCTGCGACGGCGGATCGCCCCCCGCCCGCTGGACATGCCCTCCGCTAACACGAAGGCCCGGACATATACCCCATATGTCCGGGCCTAGCCATGAGGAGTGGACATGTCCTCCCGGGTGGCTTCTCGGCGCTTGGGAACGAATGAGCATGTCCCCCGGCTGGCCCGCTGCGCTCCAGAAAGAACGGGCATGTCCCGCGGCTGGCCCAGGCAGCCCCGGGTCGCACGGGACATGCCCTCCCCACACGCCGAAGCCTGGACATATCCCTCATATGCCCACTCCTTGCCACGAAAAATGAGCATGCCCCGCGGAAAGAATGGACATGTCCCCCGGACTGGCCGCCAGCCCACCCAGTGGCACAAAAAATGGACATGTCCCGCGGAAAGGGAGGCATGTCCCGGAAAGAATAGGCGTGTCCGCCCGGGCCGGTCTCGAGCTCCTGAAGCCGTGAGCATGTCCTTTTGGGCTGGCCCGGTACGCACCGAAAGACTGAGCATGTCCCGCGGTTGGCCCAGGCAGCCCCAGGTCGCACGGGACATGCCCTCCCCACACGCCGAAGCCTGGACATATCCCCCATATGCCCATTCTTAGCCGCGAAAAATGAGCATGTCCCGCGGAAAGAATGAGCATGTCGCCCGGACCGGCCATATGCCCACTCCTTGCCGCGAAAAATGAGCAAGTCCCGCGGAAAGAATGAGCATGTCCCCGGCACTGGCCACCAGCCCACTCGGTGGCACAGAAAATGGACATGTCCCCCGGATAGGGAGGGCATGTCCATTTTTTGTGCGGGGGTCTCTAGGGGTCTCTAGGGGGTCTCTTGCGCTGGTCCCTTGTGCGCGAACCGCAGCCCGAGTGGGCGAGCCCTAGTGGAAGAAGTGGCGAGCTCCGGTGAAGTACMTGGTGATGCCGGCGGCGTTGGCTGCGGCGATGACKTCCTCGTCCCGGACAGAGCCGCCCGGCTGGACGACGGCGCGCACGCCGGCGTCGACCAGGAGCTGCAGTCCGTCGGCGAACGGGAAGAACGCGTCCGAGGCCGCCACGGCGCCGCGGGCCCGTTCCGGTGCACCGGCGGCGCCTGGTTCTGCCTGAACGGCAGCCGCCCCGCCAGCACCCTCGACGTCGGACTCAACCGTGACGCCGAGGGTGTTGGCGCGCTCGACCGCCAGCTTGCAGGAATCGAGCCGGTTGACCTGGCCCATGCCGATGCCGACGGCGGCACCGTTGTCCGCGAGCAGGATGGCGTTGGACTTCGCCGCGCGGCACGCGGTCCAGGCGAACGCAAGGTCGGCCAGGGTGGCGGCGTCGGCGGCGTCGCCCGCGGCCAGGGTCCAGTTCGCGGGGGTGTCGCCGTCGGCGTCGACCTTGTCCGTGGCCTGCACCAGCATGCCGCCGGAGACCTGGCGGAACTCGGTCGGGTAGCGGCCGTATCCGTCCGGGAGGGCCAGCAGGCGGATGTTCTTCTTCTTGGACAGGATCTCCACTGCCTCGTCGTCGAAGCCCGGAGCGATGACGACCTCCGTGAAGATGCCGGCGACGGTCCGTGCCATCCCGGCGGTGACGGTGCGGTTCGCGGCGATGACGCCGCCGAACGCGGACACGGGATCGCAGGCGTGGGCCTTGGCGTGGGCGTCGGCGATCGGGTCGGCCGCCGACGCGGACCCCACAGCCACGCCGCASGGGTTGGCGTGCTTGATGATGGCGAC
>NZ_JBFTZL010000328.1:0-1906 GCF_056406825.1 Arthrobacter sp. P1_A5
GATCATGGGCGCCGGGGCGGGCGGCGCAATGTACCGTGGCGGGGCCGGCGCAACGGGCGGGGCAACATACCGTGGCGGCGCCGGCGCAACGGGCGCGGCAACGGTCGACGGCGGAGCCGCGCTGCTGGCGGGGTCCTTGGGCGACGGTGAGGGGTTCCCCGTCGCAGGAACTGACGGGACTGTGTAGGGGGCCGGTGCCGGCGTCGCTGTGTGCCCGCCGAAGCAGGCCCCCAGCAGCAGGATGGCGCCCAACGCCGCGGCGGCAGTCGCCGGGCGAAGAATCCTCATTGTGCTCTCCTTAGGGATGGCCGGCCAGGGGCGGCCGGACCTGTCCCTACAACGGTTCCGGCAGCCTGCAGGTTCAACACGGACTGCGGCCATTGACCGCGCCGGGCGCAAGTGAACTGTTTGCCGCCCGGCGTCGTCCTACCTCCAAGGAGGCGGAAATGTCCGATCAGGAGGCCGAGTTACTGCGATCGCTGCAGGAGGCTTACGGCCCGGCGCTATGGCGGTTCGTCATGGGAATGACGCGTGACAGCGCCCTGGCGGACGACGTCGTGCAGGAGACGCTGATCCGCGCGTGGAAACACCCGGCGATTCTGCAGCGCCCGGAGCCGGCGGTGCGGGCCTGGCTTTACACGGTCGCCCGCAATCTCGTCATCGATGACCGGCGCAGCGCCCGCCGCCGGCACGAAACGGCAACCGACCAGCTGCCAGAGATTCCGGAGGCGGACCGGGTCGACAGGATCCTGGACGGGTGGCTTGTCTCGGATGCGCTCGCCGGGCTGTCCGCCGAGCACCGGGCCGTCGTCATTCATTCGTACTATTTGCGGGAGACGACCGCCGAGATCGCGCAAAATCTTCAACTGGCCGAGGGAACAGTGAAGTCGCGCCTGCACTACGCGCTGAGGGCGATGAGGCTGGCCCTTCAGGAGGGAGGCGTGACGCCATGAACCGGAACGGAACCGATGAGTACCGGCGCTGGGATGCCGCGTACGTGCTGGGTTCCCTCGTCTCCTCTGAGCGGCACGAGTTCGAGGAGCACCTGTCCGGCTGCGCTGGCTGCAGGGCCGCCGTCGCCGAACTTGCCGGACTGCCGTCGCTGCTGGCAGCACTCTCACCCGAGGAAGCCCAGTCCCTCGGGCGGACTGACGGCGAACGGCGGACACCGACGTTGCAGCCCGGACTGGCGCGCAAGGTCCAGCGCGGCCGCCGGCGCACCCGCCTGGCTGTCGCCGGGATCATGCTGGGCGCCGCTGCCGCCGCGGGCGCGGTTTACGTTGAGGTCACGGCCTCCCCGCCCCCGGCTGCCCAGATCCAGGCCGCATCCGCGACGGCCCTGAACTTCACCCCGGTCGCCGACAGTGCCATGGTGGCCACCGGATCCCTGACCACGCAGCCGTGGGGAACGCAGATCGACTGGCAGTGCACGTACACGCCGTCCCCGGCCGACTATGCTCTGCCGGGCGGTCTCCGCGCGCCGGAGGAGTACGGATTGGTGATTCTCGACTCCCGCGGCGCCACCACCCAGGTGGCCACCTGGACAGCAACGCCGGGGACAGTGGCGACACCGACGGCCACCACAGTTGTCCCGAGAGCCGATATCCGCAGCATTGAAATCCGTGCCGTCGCGAGCGGCAAGACGCTCCTGGCCGCGCACCCGTAGCGCCGGCACACCCGCGTGCACGAACGGGGCCGCACCCGTGCCCGCGCCGGCGGGGCGCCGGCGGGTGGATCAGCGGCGCGGCGCCGGATGGATGGCCAGGACTCCATTGCAGGGACAATGGAGGCGTGACTTCCGCGAACACACCCCTGGACCCAGCCTGCGCGAAGGGGMTCTTCGACCTCGACGCCATCGGGGCTGGCCTGGCTTTTGCGGAATCGCTGGGAGCCCTCGCGGCGGCAT
>NZ_JBFTZL010000329.1:0-2110 GCF_056406825.1 Arthrobacter sp. P1_A5
GCAGCAGTGAGACTGTGGGGGATAAGCAGTGAGACTGTGGGGGATAAGCTTCATAGTCGAGAGGGAAACAGCCCAGACCACCAACTAAGGCCCCTAAGCGTGTGCTAAGTGGGAAAGGATGTGGAGTTGCGAAGACAACCAGGAGGTTGGCTTAGAAGCAGCCATCCTTAAAAGAGTGCGTAATAGCTCACTGGTCAAGTGATTCCGCGCCGACAATGTAGCGGGGCTCAAGTACACCGCCGAAGTTGTGGATTTCAGACAATAGCCAAGCCCTTGTGGTTCAGGCGTCTGGAGTGGTAGGGGAGCGTCGTGTGGGCAGTGAAGTCGCGGTGGAAACCAGCGGTGGAGCCTACACGAGTGAGAATGCAGGCATGAGTAGCGAAAGACGGGTGAGAAACCCGTCCGCCGGATGATCAAGGGTTCCAGGGTCAAGCTAATCTGCCCTGGGTAAGTCGGGACCTAAGGCGAGGCCGACAGGCGTAGTCGATGGACAACGGGTTGATATTCCCGTACCGGCGAAAAACCAAGGATGTAGGGCGAACGGTAGGCAAATCCGCCGTTCATGATGCCTGAGATCTGACGGGACCCCCGCAGGGGGGGATTCGGTGATCCTATGCTGCCGAGAAAAGCATCGACGCGAGGTTTTAGCCGCCCGTACCCCAAACCGACACAGGTGATCAGGTAGAGAATACTAAGGCGATCGAGAGAATTATGGTTAAGGAACTCGGCAAAATGCCCCCGTAACTTCGGGAGAAGGGGGGCCCCAACCTTGAACACCACTTGCTGGTGGGAGGGGATCGGGGCCGCAGAGACCAGGGGGAAGCGACTGTTTACTAAAAACACAGGTCCGTGCGAAGTCGCAAGACGATGTATACGGACTGACTCCTGCCCGGTGCTGGAAGGTTAAGAGGACCGGTTAGCCGCAAGGCGAAGCTGAGAATTTAAGCCCCAGTAAACGGCGGTGGTAACTATAACCATCCTAAGGTAGCGAAATTCCTTGTCGGGTAAGTTCCGACCTGCACGAATGGAGTAACGACTTCCCCGCTGTCTCAACCATAAACTCGGCGAAATTGCAGTACGAGTAAAGATGCTCGTTACGCGCAGCAGGACGGAAAGACCCCGAGACCTTTACTATAGTTTGGTATTGGTGTTCGGAGTGGCTTGTGTAGGATAGGTGGGAGACGTTGAAGCCCGGACGCCAGTTCGGGTGGAGTCATCGTTGAAATACCACTCTGGTCACTTTGGACATCTAACTTCGGCCCGTAATCCGGGTCAGGGACAGTGCCTGATGGGTAGTTTAACTGGGGCGGTTGCCTCCTAAAAAGTAACGGAGGCGCCCAAAGGTTCCCTCAGCCTGGTTGGCAATCAGGTGTCGAGTGTAAGTGCACAAGGGAGCTTGACTGTGAGAGAGACATCTCGAGCAGGGACGAAAGTCGGGACTAGTGATCCGGCGGTACATTGTGGAATGGCCGTCGCTCAACGGATAAAAGGTACCTCGGGGATAACAGGCTGATCTTGCCCAAGAGTCCATATCGACGGCATGGTTTGGCACCTCGATGTCGGCTCGTCGCATCCTGGGGCTGGAGTAGGTCCCAAGGGTTGGGCTGTTCGCCCATTAAAGCGGTACGCGAGCTGGGTTTAGAACGTCGTGAGACAGTTCGGTCCCTATCCGCTGCGCGCGCAGGAAATTTGAGAAGGGCTGTCCTTAGTACGAGAGGACCGGGACGGACGAACCTCTGGTGTGTCAGTTGTACTGCCAAGTGCACCGCTGATTAGCTACGTTCGGATGGGATAACCGCTGAAAGCATCTAAGCGGGAAGCTCGCTTCGAGATGAGATTTCCATACACCTTGTGTGTGAGAGGCCCCCAGCCAGACCACTGGGTTGATAGGCCGGATGTGGAAGCGAGGACTAACGACTCGTGAAGCTGACCGGTACTAATAGGCCGATAACTTACACCACACACCCATCCCGTGAACGGATTCAAAAGACGTTCACACCAGGGCCGTCCCATCCCGAACCCGGAAGCTAAGACCCACAGCGCCGATGGTACTGCACCCGGGAGGGTGTGGGAGAGTAGGTCACCGCCGGAACACCATTAACGGTCGAGG
>NZ_JBFTZL010000330.1:0-1758 GCF_056406825.1 Arthrobacter sp. P1_A5
GCCCGCGCCGTTCACGGCACAAAAGCTCACGGCACCAGGCCCAGGGCACCAAAGCCCGCAGCTGACCCAGCCGAAATGCGACGACGGCGCCGCCCCCTCAGCCGGGGCGGCGCCGTCGTCGAAGTGCAGTGACACTGAAGTGCAGTGACGCTGTGGTGCTGTTCCGTCGCGGGGTCAGGAGCCCTGCTGGAGCACCGCGCGGTAGACCTCGAGCGTGGTCTCCGTGATGGATTCCCAGGAGAAGTGCTCCTCGGCCCTGCGCCGGCCGGCTTCGCCCATGGCGCGCGCCCGGGCAGGATCAGACACCACTTCGATGAGGGCCTCGGCAAAGTCGGTGACGAACTTCTCCGGGTCCAGAGGGATTCCCGTGCCGTCCGTGACCTGCTCGATCGGAACAAGCAGTCCGGTCTTGCCGTGCTCGACGACCTCCGGGATACCGCCGGTGGCGCTGGCCACCACAGCGGCACCGCACGCCATCGCCTCAAGGTTGACGATGCCCAGCGGTTCGTAGATGGACGGGCACGCGAACGCCGTCGCGTGGCTGAGCACCTGGATGACCTCGTTGCGGGGCAGCATCCGCTCGATCAGGATCACGCCGCTGCGCTGGCTCTGCAGCTCCTCGATCAGGCGTGCCGTCTCGGCCGCCAGTTCCGGGGTGTCCGCGGCACCGAGGCACAGCACCAGCTGGACGTCGGCCGGGAGCTTGGCGGCGGCCCGCAACAGGTACGGCACGCCCTTCTGCCGGGTGTTCCGGCCCACAAAAACAACGCTGGGGCGCTCCGGATCGATTCCGAGCGGACGGATGATGTCATCAGCCTCGTCCCGGTTCCACTGGCTGACGTCAATGCCGTTGTGGACCACCTTGACCTTGGTCGGGTCAACGTCCGGATAGCTGCGCAGGATGTCCTGGCGCATGCCTTCCGAAACGGCGATGATGGCGGCGGCGGCCTCGTAGGCGGTCTTTTCCACCCAGGAGGACACCGCGTAGCCGCCACCAAGCTGCTCGGCCTTCCACGGGCGCAGCGGCTCCAGGCTGTGCGCGCTCAGTACATGCGGGATGCCGTGAAGCAGCGACGCGATGTGTCCGGCCATGTTGGCGTACCAGGTGTGGGAGTGGACCAGGTCCGCGCCGGCGATGTCCGGAACGATCCTCAGGTCCACCCCGAGGGTCTGGATGGCGGCGTTTGCGGAGCCCAGGTCTTCGGGCACGGAATACGACGTGACAGTCGCTCCGTGGTACCCGGGCTCGCGGGGCGCGCCGAAGGCACGCACCTGAAGGTCCACGCGTTGGGCCAGCACTCGGCTGAGCTCGGCCACATGGACACCGGCGCCGCCATAAATTTCCGGCGGGAATTCTTTGGTCACAATATCTATTCGCACATGCACCAAGGTAGTCGTTACGGTGGAACTGATCTAGTGTGAAGACGTTCGGGCATGCCGGACTGTATTGGGGAGTAACGAAGGCGTTCAGGAGCTATCACCATGCCGCATCAAAAGAGAGTTTTGGCAATTGTCCTCGCAGGTGGCGAGGGAAACCGGCTCATGCCGTTGACGGCGGACCGGGCCAAGCCTGGTGTCCCGTTTGCMGGAAGCTACCGGCTCATTGACTTTGCCCTTTCAAATCTTGTGAATTCCCGCTATCTGCAAATTGTGGTGTTGACGCAATACAAGTCCCACAGCCTTGACCGGCACATTTCCGAAACGTGGCGGATGTCCACCCAGCTGGGCAACTATGTGGCCTCGGTTCCGGCTCAGCAG
>NZ_JBFTZL010000331.1:0-1756 GCF_056406825.1 Arthrobacter sp. P1_A5
GCCGGAATGGTGCATTGCGGGAAGGCGCAGCCCCGGTCCCGGGCCGTGATGGCCTTGCGGATGTGGGGCGGGAAGACGCGGGAGGCGCKGCCGATGTCCAGGACCTGGCCCTCGCCGCCGAGGACGACGGGGATGATGTCGGCGTCGCAGGCGATCTTGCGCACCGTGAACGCGGTGACGGGCYCGGTGAACAGCAGCGTCCCGGTGCCGTGTCTGGTTCCGGTGCCGTGCTGTGCGGTGTTGGCAGGGGCGCCTGCTTCGGCGGGAGTCGTCCCGAGCCGGGTGAGCAGGTCGCGGTAGTCAATGGTGGCCATGACCTGGGGCCGGAGCCCGCCCGCGGCGGGCAGCCCTCCGGTGGCGAGCGCCGCCTTGCAGGCACCGACCAGGCCGTCGAGCAGACGTTGGGGCCGGGAGCGGAGGTCCAGGGACGGCAGCGCGGCGTGCTGTTCGGCCGTGGCGGGCTCGTCAGACGGGCCGGGCTCGTCGGCCGCTTCGGACCCGTCACCCGGTCCGGCCTGCGCCGTGTGGCCGGTGGCGGTGCCTTCGCCGGTGTCGGGGCCGCTGCGGGGGTTGGTGGCGGTGTTCATCACTGTCACAAGGTGTTCGAACTGGTCCGCGGTCGCGAAGATTTCCAGGTGCTGCAGGCCGTGCCGGGGTTTGCGGAGGAAGGCGCCCTGGATCCGGCGGAGCAATTCCTCGGAAGGTTCGGCGCCGTCCTGGTCCAGCGCCTCGGCCCACCGGCGGGCGATCCGGGCCAGGAAGTCGGCGTCGTTTTCGATGGCCGTCACTGTCAGGGCATGTTCCATGGTTGCGGCGGCCTCGGGGAGGCAGCTGTGCCGGACCCGGTCCAGGGCGAGCGTGATGACGGTTGCGGCGCGGGACGCGACCTCGCCGGCCGCGACGGCAGCGGCGAGCTCCTTCCGGACCGGTGGCCCGGTATGGCCGCCGCTGCCGGCGCGGGGCAGCAGCTCGGCGGCCAGCGTCAGCCGGCGCTTTGCCTCGGCGGCGCTGATCCGCAGCCGCGCCCGCAAAAAATCCGTGGCGTTCCGGTAGCCGTCATCCGCAGCAGCGGACATCCCCATGTGCCCGGCCAAGTCACCGCGGGGGCCAGGTCCGGCCCCGGCAAGCGTCCCGCCGACAGGTACGCCGTGAGCCCCGGCGTCGGAAACGGCATCAGCTCCCCCGCCGGCCCCTGCATCCGTCCCGCCGTCGGATTCCTGTTTCCAGCCCGTGAGCCAGCCCGCCTGGGCCGCTTCCTCACCCCAGCCGTGTGCGGCCGGCGCGGTGAACACGGCTTGTTGGCGCGTCCGTTCTACCGCGGCCGCGGCAACGAGCTGGAAGTATTCGACCGTGCGGGACAGGTCCTCGACGTGGCCGGCAAAGTCCGCAGCCTCCCGCAAGCCAAACCAGGCGGCGTCGACATCCGCAGTCGGGCTCGAAGCCCGCAGCGCCGCCAGCGCCGTCTCCACCGCGGCGCCCAGAGCGCCGCCGGCTGCGTCAGCCGCGCCGGGAACGGCGGCCAGTCGGGGATGCCGGGAGGACACAGCCGGGCCGGCCCACGGGGCCCGGTCCGGGATGAACTCTCCAATGGCTTCCATAACTAAACTCTGCCAGAGGGGTACGACAGAAATAGCGGAAGCCATTCTTGCCGGCGCGCGACTCATAGTGAGAGTGACTCCCGGCAGCGCACCTCAGAGCATCTGGAGCGCATAGGGCACGTCCGGGCACGTAACACTGCGTACGACCCCCGCCCTCC
>NZ_JBFTZL010000332.1:0-1732 GCF_056406825.1 Arthrobacter sp. P1_A5
CCTCAAGGTGGGAGCCCGCCGTCGTCTGTTAAACCGCAACGCGTTGCCTGGTGCCGCCTCAGCCCTCGGCTTCGATGGCCGCCTTCGCGCCGGGATCGGAATCCTTCAGGAACTTTTCAATCCGCTCCGGCTCCTCAGCCTCGCCGATCGCCGCGGACGCACGGCCAAGCGAGTAGAGGGAGCGCAGGAAGCCGCGGTTGGGTTCGTGCTCCCACGGGATCGGCCCGACGCCGCGCCAGCCGTTGCGGCGCAGCGAGTCCAGGCCGCGGTGGTAGCCGACCCGCGAGTACGCGTAGGAATCGATGGTGCGGCCCTCGTCCCAGGCCTCCTCGGCGAGGATGGCCCACAGGAGCGAGGAGGTGGGGTGCTTCGCCACGAGGTCCACGGCTTCCTGGCCGAGCGCGAGATGCTGGTAGATCTCGCTCTCGGCAGGCAGGAGCGTGGGCTCGGGACCCATCAGGTTTTTCCGGAACTCGTCGGACATGGTTAGAAGGTCTTGCCGGTGGAGCCCAGCTGCTGGGCGGCCTCGACCACGCGGGCGGCCAGGCCGGCCTCCGCCGAAGCGCCCCAGACGCGGGGATCGTAGAGCTTCTTGTTGCCGACCTCGCCGTCGACCTTCAGCACGCCGTCGTAGTTGCGGAACATGTGGTCCACCACGGGGCGGGTGTAGGCGTACTGGGTGTCGGTGTCGATGTTCATCTTGATGACGCCGTAGGAGACGGCGTCCGCGATTTCCTTGTCCGAGGAGCCGGAGCCGCCGTGGAACACGAGGTCGAACGGGTTGGCCTTGCCGATCTTGGCGCCGACCTGCTCCTGGATGTCCTTGAGGATCTCGGGGCGGAGCTTGACGCCGCCCGGCTTGTAGACGCCGTGCACGTTGCCGAAGGTCAGCGCCGTGATGTAGCGGCCGTTTTCGCCGGAACCGAGCGCGTCGATGGTGGCCAGGGCGTCCTCGACCGTGGTGTAGAGCTTGTCGTTGATGGCGTTCTCGACGCCGTCTTCCTCGCCGCCCACGGTGCCGATCTCGACCTCGAGGATCATCTTGGCGGCGGCGGTGCGCTCGAGCAGTTCACGGGCGATCCGCAGGTTTTCCTGCAGGGTCTCGGCGGAGCCGTCCCACATGTGCGAGTTGAAGAGGGGGTTGCGGCCTGCCTTGACCTCGGCCTCGGAGGCGGCGAGCAGCGGGAGCACAAAGCCGTCCAGCTTGTCCTTGGGGCAGTGGTCCGTGTGCAGGGCGATGTTCACGCCGTAGTTTTTCGCGACTTCGCGGGCGAACGCGGCAAAGCCGAGGGAGCCGGCAACCATGTCCTTGGTGGAGGCGCCGGACCAGTAAGCTGCACCGCCGGTGGAGACCTGGACGATGCCGTCGGACTCGGCCTCGGCGAAGCCGCGCAGGGCGGCGTTCAGGGTCTGGGAGGACGTGACGTTGACCGCCGGGAAGGCGAAGCCGCCCGTCTTTGCACGGTCGATCATCTCGGAGTAGATCTCTGGGGTTGCAATGGGCATGCTGACTCCTAATGTGAATTTCGTCTACGGGCTGGTGATCCTGGAGGGAACCTCGTCGGCTAGGAACCATCCTAGCCATTCCTGCGCCGGGGCCGTGTCTCCGGTCACGTGGCCCCTGTAACACTCGCGGCCGGGCGCTTCGGTCATGGTTCCGGCCTGCCGGCGGACTGGCCGGCGCCGGCCTCGCCGCCGGCATTGCGCCGGGCGCTGGCGGTGCGCCGGGCGC
>NZ_JBFTZL010000333.1:0-1691 GCF_056406825.1 Arthrobacter sp. P1_A5
GGACGGGACTGCGGACGCAGCGGCTCCGGACACAGCGGCTCCGGACACCGTAGTTCCGGACACAGGGGCGCTCATGGAATACACAACACAATCATGTCGTAATTTAGTCCGGCATTCCAGTAAGGCATGGCTTGCCTGCGGGACCGCCCCTCCGAGGGGCCGACGTACTACATCGCGTAGAATGCTGTGGTGCGATCTCCCGAATCCCCCGTTTTGACCATCAGCGGGCTTGTCAAGGATGTTGGTCCACTGCCCACCCTCGACGGCAAGATGCTGCGCGTGGTCAGCGGCCTTTCCCTCATCGCCGAACGCGGCCAAGTCACGGCCCTGCTCGGCGCCAATGGCGCGGGCAAGACCACCACCATCGAATGCGCCCAGGGGCTGCAAAAGCGCACCGCCGGCGCCATCAGCCTACTCGGCCACGATCCGGATTCGGCCGGCGCGGGCCTCCGTGCCCGGGTGGGCGTGATGCTGCAGGACGGCGGCCTGCCGCCGTCGGCCCGGCCCATCCCCCTGCTGCGGCACATCGCCGGCATGTACCAGGACCCGTGGCCGGTGGATGAACTCATCGGCCGGCTGGGCATCGACTCCTTCAGCCGCTCCAACGTGCGGCGCCTGTCCGGCGGCCAGAAACAGCGCCTCGCCCTGGCCGCGGCGCTGGTCGGCAATCCGGAGGTCCTGTTCCTCGACGAGCCCAGCGCGGGCCTCGACCCGCAGTCCCGCCAAATGGTCTTCGATCTCATCTCCGAACTGCGGAACAGCGGCATGGGCATCATCCTGACGACGCACCTGATGGACGACGCCCAGCGGCTGGCGGACTACGTCTACATCATCGACGCCGGCCGCAACGTCGCCGAGGGCACCGTCGCCCAGCTCCTGCGCCACCAGCTCCCGGCCGGCGACGCGTCGCAGCACATCCGCACCTTGTTGTTCGAAACCGAACCCGGCCTGGACTTCGCCGGCGTGCTGCCCGACGGCGTCGACGTCACCGAGGCGCGGGCCGGCAGTTACGCCGTGACCGGAGCCCTGACCCCCGCCGACCTCGCCGCGATCACCGCGTGGTGGGCCCAGCGCGGGATCATGCCCAGCTCCCTGAGCCTTGAAGCGCGCAGCCTCGAGGACGTCTTCCTGGACATCTCCGGAAGGGAGATCCGATGACCCGCGTAACTGGTGGCGCCCCGCTGGAGAGCGCACGCCGTGCCGGCGCGCCCCCCGCCGTACATGGCAGCGCCCCCGCGTCCCTGCTGCGCCGCATCCTGCTGCAGGGGCAGTACGAGACAGTCACCATGCTCAGGAACGGCGAGCAGCTGATCCTCGCGATAGTGCTGCCGCTGCTGGCCATGGTCGGCCTGACCGTGACTCCCCTGCTGGACGGACTCGGTTCGAGCCGCATCAATGTCGCCGTCCCCGGCATCCTGGCACTGTGCGCCATGTCCACAGCCTTCACCGGGCAGGGCATCTCCACCGGCTTCGACCGCCGCTACGGCGTCCTGCGCTTTCTTTCCACGACACCCCTGGGCCGCACCGGCCTGATTGCGGGGAAGGTCCTGGCCGTCCTGGCGGTGCTGTTCCTGCAGGTGCTCATCGTGACCGCCGTGGCCCTGCTGCTGGGCTGGCAGCCCAATCCCGCGGGCTGGCTGCCCGGGCTGGCCATCCTGGTGCTCGGCGCCGCCGCTTTCACGGCACTCGGG
>NZ_JBFTZL010000334.1:0-1688 GCF_056406825.1 Arthrobacter sp. P1_A5
TCCCAGAACGGCGCGGCCTCGGCAACGTCCTGAACCGTCCGCAGCTGGCCCCCGGCTGCTGCGACGATGCGTTCCACCTCGCCGCGCAGCACATCGGCGCCGGTTACGAGCAGGATTTCCGCGGAATCCCCGGGGGTCCAGGGCTCATGCGCCCGCGGCGGCGGTGGCGGTGAGCCTGGACCACGGTGCTGGTGCCTGTTCATGCTGCCACTGTGCCCGGGCCGAGACCGCAGCGGAACCGCCGTCRTGGGCTATGTGGACAACTCCGGCGTCTTTCCTGCACCGCGGCCGGCGACCGAGCACGGACCACGTCCCGGAGCAGGGCAGAATTGACCCTATGTATCTGCTGCTCGCTGCCCACGCCGACGGCGCGGCACTGCAGCACCTCACGGCCGATGGCGCCCCCGAACCCTCCGATCCGGAACCCCGCGTGGTCAGGCCCGGCGCCCTCGCCGGAATTGTGCGCGAACTTGAGGAGCGGCACCCGCGCTGGATCTGGCACCGTACTCAGGACTGGTATCCCGCGTTGCTGCGCGCCGGGGTGGAACTCGAGCGCTGCTACGACCTCACCTTGTGCGGTTCGATCCTGGCCCACTCGGAGTTCACCGCCCACACCGGCTACGCGCAGGCGGCGGAGAAGCTGACCCAGGACGACGAGCTGCACCAGCCACCGCGGGGGCTGCAGCCTCCTGCCCCGCCGCCGGAACAAGGGGCCCTGTTTGATGCCCCGGCCTCCGGCCAGCGTCCCGGCCAATCCCTTGAGGCTCTCCGGGCTGAGTACGCCGCGCAGCAGGAGGCCCTTCGCCAGGCGGGACCTGCGCCCGGAACCGCCTCCGGCACGGTCATCGTCCCTGACGCCGGCCGGCGCCAACGGCTCCAGCTGCTGCTCGCGGCGGAATCCGCCGGAGCCATGATCGCCGCCGAAATGCAGCACACCGGCGTCCCGTGGCGGGAGGAACTCCACGAGCAGATTCTCGCGGAACACCTCGGACCCCGCCCGGCTCCCGGTCAGCGTCCGGCCAAACTCGAATCGCTCACGGCCGAACTAAGGCTGCTGCTGAAGTCGCCCGCGCTGAACCCGGACTCCCCGCAGGAGCTCATGCGCGCCCTGCACCGCAACGGCATCGAAGTGAAAACCACCCGCCAATGGGAGCTGAAAGAATCCAGCCACCCCGTGATCGTGCCGCTGCTGGCCTACAAGAAACTGGCCCGTCTTCACGCGGCCAACGGCTGGGCGTGGCTTGATACCTGGGTGAAGCACGGCAGGTTCCAGCCTGAGTACGTGGTGGGCGGCGTGGTCTCGGGCCGGTGGGCGTCGCGGGGCGGCGGGGCGCTGCAAATCCCGCGCCAGGTCCGCGGCGCGGTCCACGCCGATCCCGGCCACAAACTGATCGTTGCCGACGCCTCGCAACTGGAACCGCGCGTGCTCGTGGCGCTGGCCCAGGATTCCAAAATGGCCGAAGCCGCCCGGGACAAGGACCTCTATGCCGGCATTGCCGCCCAAGGCTTCGGCGGCGACCGGGCGAAGGCGAAGGTGGCCCTCCTTGGGGCCATCTACGGGGCGACCACGGGCGAGTCCGGCCGGCTGATGCCCCAGCTGGCCCGCACCTACCCCCGCGCCGTGGGCTTCGTCGAGCAGGCTGCCCGCGACGGCGAAGCCGGCAAGACCGTGACTTCGCGCCTGGGCC
>NZ_JBFTZL010000335.1:0-1657 GCF_056406825.1 Arthrobacter sp. P1_A5
TCTCACCACTGAAGGCCTCGAGAACGGAACTGATTGGGACGGCGGGAAACCCTGCCGTCCCGTTCCCGTTCCCCCACAGCAGTGTGGCTAATTCAGCGGGGTGGCCCCGGCAATGGCGCCCGGCTCGGCAGCCGTGACGATGGCGTTGGCCTCCGGCGAGGAAGACTTGGTTGCCAGCACCCTGACCACGGCCTGGAGCTCCTGCCGCAGCACGTCGGGGTCAATGGGCGTGGCGGMGAGCACGGAACGTTCCATGTCGGCGGCCGCGGCAACCGCCTCGCGCCCCTGGTCAGTCAGCGACACCACATGGCTGCGCCGGTCGGAGGTGCTGCGGTGCCGCGAAATGTGGCCGTGCGCTTCCAGCCGGCTCAGTGTCTTGCCCATTGTCTGGGCCTGGACCCGGACGAGCTGGGCCAATTGGGCTTGCGTCATCGGCCCATTCGCCGAGAGCACCTCCATGGCGATCACCCCGGCATGGGTCAGGCCAATGGCCCCCAATTTTTCGTTCCAGGAGTGTTCTACAAGACGTGCTGCCGTGGACAATAGGCGGCCCGTGGGCCAGCGATCCATATCAGGCATACCCAAGAGTATAGCCAGCAGCGGATTCGTCCGGCGCCGATCGCGTCACTACGCTGGATTATCACCCCGCTTCATGACCAACCTCACCAAGGAGACACCCGTGTCCGAGCGACTCACCGCCGGTGCCACAGCACCGGATTTCACCCTCAAGAACGCCGAAGGACAGGACGTCAGCCTGCGTGATTTCCGGGGCAGGAAGACCGTGCTCTACTTCTACCCGGCAGCCGCCACGCCGGGATGCACCAAGGAGGCCTGCGATTTCCGGGATTCCCTCGGCGCGCTTCAGGCCGCCGGTTATGACGTCGTGGGCGTCTCCCCCGACCCCGTCGGGAAGCTTGCCGCGTTCGCGGCCGCCGAAGGGCTGAACTTCCCGCTGCTCTCTGACGAAGACCACTCCGTCGCCGAGGCCTACGCGGCCTGGGGCGAAAAGAAAAACTACGGCAAGACCTACCAGGGCCTGATCCGCTCGACCATCGTCGTCGACGCCGACGGCCGGGTTGCCGTCGCACAGTACAACGTCCGGGCCACCGGGCATGTCGCCAAACTTCGCCGGGACCTGAACCTCGACGCCTAGTCCCCGGTCTCCGGTCCGTCCGCCCGCGGCAGCCGTTGCAACCAGCAAACCGGCAATAGGTACAATAGAGCCTGGCGCCCGCCTCCGGGGTTCTTCCCCGGGACGACGGCGCCGCGCGCGAGTGGTGAAATTGGCAGACACGCAGGATTTAGGTTCCTGTGCCTTCGGGCGTGGGGGTTCAAGTCCCCCCTTGCGCACAGAGAGAACCCCGGTCTTCGGACCGGGGTTCTTGTGGTTTCCGGCGCTGTTCCGGGATTTTTCAGGAGTTTTGACGCCGCCAAAAAGAATTTCACATCCGCACCCATCCGTTTCCTCCGAGCGGCCGAATACCCATTGAGACACCAACCAAGGGTCGGTGCCCAACAGTCGGGAAAGGGCCGCAGCGGCAAAAATTCGCCGCCGGCAAACATCGGCACAACAAAGGAGAAACCGAAATGCAGAACATCAAGCGCACCACGTTCGCCGTTGCAGGTATCGCAGCTGCCGCCATGCTCAGCCTCACTG
>NZ_JBFTZL010000336.1:0-1649 GCF_056406825.1 Arthrobacter sp. P1_A5
CTGCCGAGGCGGTCCAGCAGTGCCGCCGCGACGGCGAAAGCGAGCGACATCACCCACCAGGTGATGACAATCAGCCCGGACGTATTTGCCACGATCCCGAGCTGGTCCTCGAAGGACAGCGACTGCCGGTGTGCCGAGCCGGACTGCCAGCGCTGAATCAGGAAACTTCCCGTAGCTGCGAGGAAGATCCCGAGCAGCAGGATGGCGGCGGCCATGGCGGCGTCGGCCCGAACTGTTTGTCTCGGCAGGGGGACGGGCAGGGGCCGGTCCCCGGGTTGCGGCGTCGCTGTCCGGTCCATGGGCTGTTCCTCCAGTCGAAATTAATATCGTTTGATGGTGTTTGATCTCATTTGATAACTTTGTAGTCTGTTTAACGAAGTCTGATCCTGTTGTGCTCGGTTTGTCTAGACGCAGCCGGAGCCTGTGGATAGGGGAGGCCTCGGATTGACCAGTGCGGGAGGGCCGCCTACGCTGGCGCCATGCGGTGGGACGCGTTGTTTGAGGACATGGAGGCACAGTTGGCCGCGCGCCAGCGGCTGGAATTAGAGGCTGAAATAGCCGAGCGTGCACTCGTGGACTCTGCGGGAGTGCAGCTCGCGGACCGGCTCCGCGGGTCCCTCGGGCTCAGTATCCGCGTGCATTTGTCCTCGGGGCGGGCGTTCGAGGGAGTGCTGAGCCACGCGGGCAGCGAGGCCCTGGTCCTTGATGAGCCCCAACATCAGGTACTCATTCCCTACGCCGCGGCCGCGCACTACGGGGGTCTTTCGCGGGTGGCGGTCTCCGAACCGTCAATCGTCCGCCGGCGGCTCGGTTTGGGCAGCGCCCTCCGGGGACTCGCCAGGAACCGTGCACGGGTGACGATATTTGCCGGTCACGGGAGGGCAGACGCGGGGCTCCACGGCATCATTGACACGGTCGGCAGGGACTTCCTGGACCTGGCCGTGACACGGGACGGCCGGGAACGGCCTCCAGCGAACGCCCGGCAGGTGATTGCCATCCCCTTCGGCGCCCTCGCGGGCATCAGGTCCGTTGCTGCCGCGGGCGGCTAATCAGCCCGCCGGGTTCAGCTTCCGGCGGACTTCGCCTTGGCCTCTTCGATCATGCGGCTGGCCTCGGCATAGCGCTCCTGGATGTACTGCTCGAGCATCTTTTCCTCGACGCGCCACTGGCCGCGTCCGCCCACCTGGATTGCCTTCAGCTCGCCGCTGCGAACGAGCGCGTAGGCGGCCGGAGAGTTGATCTGGAGCTGCTCGGCAACGTCAGCGAGAGTCAGGAATCGGGGCATGAATCCATTTTGCCACCGTTGAGGCCTACTGGTGCCGTTATCCACAGTTTGTGCCTGTTTGGCCCCGGATCTTCCACCCGGGCGGCCCGGGCGCAACAATGGGGGTGCCCGGCATCCGGGAATGGACGGCGACGACAGGGGGAGCGGACGCATGAGTGGAAGCGCGGCAGCCGAAGGGGCCCGTTTGAAAAGGCCGTCCTGGAAAGACCCCCGGCTCCTCGTCGGAATCCTGCTGGTCCTGGCATCCGTGGTCGGCGTGGTCTCGCTGGTCGGTGCCGCGGACCAGACCACGGAAGCGTACGCAGCGCGGGAGCCGATCGCCGTCGGTGAGACGCTGACAACCGACAAGCTGCACCGGGTCAAG
>NZ_JBFTZL010000337.1:0-1644 GCF_056406825.1 Arthrobacter sp. P1_A5
CGGGTATCCTCCCGGCGCCGGACGCTGGTGTTTAAGCGCTGGAACCCCTTCACGCTGACGGCGGCGTGACGCTGACGACGGCCCCTGAGCCCTATTGGGCCTTCGGCACCGACCGCAGGACGACGGCGGCCAGGACGCAGGCCCCGGACATCAGGACCAGCGCAATTGACGCCGTGACGTGCACGCCCGAGTCGAAGGCGGTGCGCGCGGCCGCCGTCACCGCCTCCGCCAGGGGCGCCGGAAGCATCCGTGCCAGATCCACAGCGCCGGCCAGGGTTTCACCGGCCTGGCTGGTGGCCGCCGCCGGGGCGAGTTCGGACACGCCCGCGGGAAGCCGGAGGTTGCCCTGGTAGGAGGCCGTCAGGATTGAGCCGAGAATCGCCGTACCCAGCAGGGACCCCACTTCGTAGCCGGTCTCGGAGATGGCGGCGGCTGCCCCTGCCTTGTCGGCGGGCGCCGCGCCCAGGATCAGGTCATTGGAGATCGTCTCGGCGGCGCCCACCCCCAGGCAGAGCACCAGCAGGGCGGCAAGGAGCAACGACGGGCCCTGGCTGTGGTCGCCGAAGGCCACCAGGAAATAGCCCGCCGCGCTCAGCAGCAGGCCGCCGGCCACCACAAAGCCGGGCCGCACCTTGCGCACCAGCGGGACCACGAGCAGCCCCGCCACAACTGTGGCGATGAGGGCCGGGACCATGGCGACGCCGGAGGCCGAGGGGGACTGGCCCTCCAGCAGCTGCAGGTGCTGGGCCAGGAAGAGAATGAAGCCGTTGAAGGAGAACAGCGCCAGGACGTTGGCCACGATGGCCGTACTGAAGATCCGGTTGCCAAACAGGCTGACGTCGAGCATCGGCGCGGTGCTGTGGTCTGTCCTGTGGATACGGGCAAGCGCGCGTTGCCGCCGGATGAACACATAGCCCATGAGCAGGCCGGTTCCGATGCTCGCGAAGGCCTCAGGAGCCGGCCCGTGGGTGGCAAGGGCCTTGATCCCGTAGACCACCGGCACCATGACTAGCAGGGACAGGGCAATGCTGGGCACGTCCACCCGGCCCGGCTTCGGATCGCGGGATTYCGGGATCAGCGCCGGCCCGAGCAGCAGCAGCGGCAGGATGATCGGCACCGCGACCAGCAGGACGGCGCCCCACCAGAAGTGTTCCACCAGCCAGCCGCCGGCAATCGGGCCGAGGGCGGCGCCACCGGAGAATCCTGCGGCCCAGATCGCCACCGCCAGCCTGCGCCTGTTGGGCTGCGGAAAGATGTTCCGGATCAGCGACAGCGTGGACGGCATGAGCATGGCGCCGAACAGGCCAAGCCCGGCGCGGCCGGCGATCAGCCACTCCGCACTCGGCGCGAACGCCGTCACGGCCGACACCGCGGCGAAGCCCGCGCTGCCCACGAACAGCAGCCGGCGCCGGCCGATCCTGTCGCCCAGGGAACCCATCGCGACCAGGAGTCCGGCCAGGACCAGGGGATAGGCGTCGACGATCCAGAGCAGTTCGACGCCGGAGGCGGTCAGGCTGCTGGCGATGGCCGGCAGGGCGAACGTGAGCGCGGTGTTGTCCACGGCCACGAGCAGGACGGGGAACATCAGCAGGGCCAGCGCCACCCAGTCACGCCACGGAGCCCGGGGCCCGGTGGCCGCAGGAG
>NZ_JBFTZL010000338.1:0-1641 GCF_056406825.1 Arthrobacter sp. P1_A5
CTGCTGGCCTGTTCGAGCGACTCGGCCTGTTCCTGCGGTGCGGCCAGCCGGACCGATTCCAGCGTAAGCAGTTCAACGCCGTCGAGGTCGCCGACCGCGGGGTCGAAGTCATGGGTCAAAGCGAGATCGATCGCGATCAGCGGCTGGGCCGAGTTCGCCCGGATCCGGGCGAGTTCGTCCGCTTCGACCCGGCTGTCGGAGCCGCTGCAGCCGATCATGACGTCGGCGGCGGCAACTGCGCCCGGAAGCGTGTCCTCGTTCAGTGCCGTGCCGCCCCGGGTGGCGACGAAGCCGGCGGCGCGGCCGGAGGAGGAATAGACAAAGACATCGGTGCAGCCACGTTCCCGCAGCAGGGACATGGTGGCACCGGCGTAGGCGCCGGTCCCGAAGACAACGGCTTTCTTGGCGGACCAGTCCGGGTTTTCCGACAGGTCAGTGGCGAGATCAAGGGCCACGGAGACGATGGAGAGCCCGCGCGAACCCAACGCCGTCTGGGCGCCGACGTCCTTCGCGGTCTTGGACGCGGCCTGGAACAGCCGGACCAGGCCGGAGCTGGCGGTGCCCTCGTGCTGGGCCGTGATCAAGGCGCGGCGCACCTGCCCGGCAATTTCCCGTTCGCCCACCACGGCGGAGTCCAGACCGGAGCTGACCGAGAAGAGGTGCTGGCTGACCTCGGCGCCGGTGCGGGTGCTGAAGGCGCGGGAGACGAGCTGGTCGTTGAGTCCGCTGGCGCCGCTGATGTGGGTGATGAGGGCCGCCCGGGCGGCGGCGACGGCGTCCGGATGGGGTGCTTCGCCGTAGATTTCAAGGCGGTTGCAGGTGGCAAGGACAACGGCACCCGCCACAGCCGGCGATCCGGCGAGGGCGGATGTGGCGATCCCTGAAGCACCGGTGCTCAACTGAGCAACGGTTTCGAGGTCGATGTCGGCGTGTGTAGCCACCAATGAAAAAAGAACCACAGCATCACCATCATAGCTTTTTCGCGCCCGTGTAGAACAACTGTCCGGGCGTGGGCTCAGGCACCCTGGCCTGTGATTCCCGCCACGACGCGGCACTCGGGGCCGGTGTCAGAGCCGGCGTGACAGGCTGTCGTTATCTTTTGGGCACAAATTTGGGCACAATCGAAGTCATGACTCCAAGCGCTGCGGCACGTGCCGGCACGACCACATTCAGTACGTCCGACAACGGCGCAGCCGGCAATGCAGCCATTGACGGCGCCGCCACAGATGGCGCCGCCCGCGGCCTCGACGCCGGCCACCCGCTGATGGACGGCCGCACCGCGGATTCGCCGCTGATCACCGCCTACCGCGGCGGCAAGCCCTCCCGCCGTCCCGTCTGGTTCATGCGCCAGGCCGGCCGCTCGCTGCCCGAATACCTCAAGGTCCGTGAGGGCGTCGCGATGCTGGACTCGTGCCTGCGCCCCGAGCTGGCCTCAGAGATCACCCTGCAGCCGGTACGCCGCCACGACGTCGATGCCGCCATCTTCTTCTCGGACATTGTCATCCCGCTCAAGCTGGCCGGCGTCGGAGTGGACATCGTGCCCGGCGTCGGACCCGTGCTGGACAAACCGGTCCGCACGGCCGCGGACGWWGCCGCCCTTCCGCAGCTGACCTGGGWGGCCCTGGAGCCCATCCGCGAAGC
>NZ_JBFTZL010000339.1:0-1618 GCF_056406825.1 Arthrobacter sp. P1_A5
CGGCGGCTGAGACGGTGGTTGGGGCGGCGCGGGGTCCGACGGCGGCGCTGTGCTGCCCGGGGGAGTCACACTGGGCGCCGGGGAAGCGGACGGTGGGACCGGCGTCGGTGAGGCGGGGCAGATCTTCACGGGAAGAAGGCCGGCAGACTTGCAGGGCGCAGCCGCCGCGGGCAGCGCAACGACCAACGGCGAGACCGCGAGCAGCAGGGCCACAGCGGCTGCGTACGAGGCCTTCCGGGTGGAGTTCATCCCTACCATCGTAGGGTTCCACCGCCGGCAGCCGGGGAATCCTGGCCTTTGCGTGTCTCCTTAGCCCGGGCAAGGTCTGCGCTCAGCAAACCATCGCCACTGTGGACCAAGAATGGGTAGGGTGAGMCATGAGCCATGAGCCATGAGCCATGAGCCATGAGCCATGAGCCATGAGCACCGGGCAGCGACAGCGAACCCCGCTCCCCGCCAAAGACCCCAAGCATCCGGAGATCTGACTCATGCCGGCCACTGAGGGCCGCAAGCGAAKGGAACCGCGGATGACTCGCAGCTCCTGGAAGTTCAGCGCCTGGTCCGCTGCCGGCCGCACAGCTGACCTGGCATTCACCGCGGCAAGGATCTCCAGCGGCGGCCCTGGAGGGCAAGCACAATTGTCCAGGCGATCGGAACCAACGGGGAGGCGGACTCACCCAGGAATGCGAGGACCGCAAAGACGATCCAGAGCCCACCGGCGATGACGGAGAGGACGACAAGCGCCTTGCGGGTCATCACGAAGGCGGGCATGTCGACACCTTCGGATCGCAGGGCACGGGTTTCAGCGGCTGCTCCCCGGAGCAGGGGGACGAAGCTCGCATGGGCCAGCGGCCGGTCGCAGGCCCTTCCACTCCGGGCGCTCAGGTCGAGGTCAGGAGCTCTCCCAGTATTTATCGCCCACAGCTTCGAGATACAGGGTCAGGAACTCGGACAGCGTCGACGCCGCCAGTGGCCAGTCACTGCGCGGGTCCAGGGGCTGTGCGACCAAGACGCCGCCGTTGGCTTCCAGTACCAAGAGGTCCGTGTCGCCAAGGAACTCGCCGATGACTGCGTCGCTCGGCACAAAGTCTTTCGGTCGGCTCGCTCGCTCGGCGTCGGTGCGCGCTGCCGCCGT
Source organism: Arthrobacter sp. P1_A5 (assembly GCF_056406825.1). Lineage (NCBI taxonomy): Bacteria > Bacillati > Actinomycetota > Actinomycetes > Micrococcales > Micrococcaceae > Arthrobacter > Arthrobacter sp. P1_A5. The sequence goes on from NZ_JBFTZL010000339.1 coordinate 1,136, forward strand.
CGCGGGTTCCAGAATGTGGAGGCCCCATTGGCCRTAGTCGATGTCTTGGAACAGCCACGCCTCGCGACTTGATAGCCAGAGTGCCTCCAGCCCGGGCAAAAGTGCGTGGGCGGCCCAAGCCCCTGAGACTTCGTCGAGGGAGGCTCCTGACTTCACCTTGCTGGCGAGCCGGAATGGGTTCGACCCGACTCCGACTCCGTCGCGAGGCTCGGTCCAGTTACGATACGGATCGAGGGCAGCATCTACGGTTGGCATCAGTAGTCCCTCCACCACACGTTGGGCTGGGTCCAATGCACGTCCAGCGGCGTCCGCACCAGGCTCGTCAGCCTCACTGGGCCGTGACTTTGATTCCGGCGACCGCCCCGGTCCAGGCGCCGGTCGGGTCCGGGCGGGTCAACTGGGCGCTGACGTAGCCCTTCTGCAGTTGTACGACCTGCGATTGGGTTCGCGAGCAATCGACCTCGAACACCGTGTGCTCTGTTC
>NZ_JBFTZL010000340.1:0-1533 GCF_056406825.1 Arthrobacter sp. P1_A5
CTGCCGACCGAAGGGAGCTGATCCGAGTGGGCGGTGATCCTTGGCCGGCTGCACCCGAGCTTCCGGCGCCAATCATCATGGACCAGCGGTGGCTGGATGCCGTCTTCCTGCACTGGCGCATTCCTGATGCAGTGGCGGCGCGGTTCATGCCACCGGGCGTCGCGCCGGATGTGTTCGACGGGTCAGCGTGGGTGGGGCTAATCGGCTTTCGTATGCAGGGTGCCGGAGTCGGTCGCGGTCCCGGCATCCCCTATTTCGGAAGCTTCAACGAGATCAACGTGCGCCTCTACTCCCGCGAGCCGGACGGCACCCGTGGTGTCGTTTTCCGCAGCCTGGATGCCTCACGCTTGGCGGTGGTGCTGGCCGCGCGGGCGGCCGGAATACCTTATGTGTGGTCGCGGGCGAGTTACGTGGGCGCCGATGACTTTGCCGGATCGGCGTCGGCTGGATATTCCGTGCGGCGCTTTCGAGGCGGCACCCGCAGCGATTTCTCGGTCGTCCCAGAGCCCGACGTCGCCGCCACCGACGCGCTGTCGATCCACCTCACAGCCCGGTTCGGTCTGCATTCACGGTTCAGGGGCAGGACCATCTATGTACCGAACGCGCACAGTGCATGGCCGCTGTACCGTGCGCAGCTGATCGGCCTTGAGGACCAACTCGTGCGCGCCGCGGGAATCGAAGTGGCCGGGCAGCCCGAATCCGTACTCTTCTCGCCCGGAGTTCACACGCAGTTTGGCTGGCCACGGGTCCTGCACAGCACGATGTGAGACCTGCCTGATCGCCCGTCGGTCCGCGGGCACGTGGCACCGCGGGGACTGAGTGATCACGCATGGTGCCCTCCTAATATTGTCGGAGCCCTCAAATAGACTCGAGCCATGGAAGCCGTCAGGGATTTCATCAGGGATTTCACCGCCTGCGGGGACGAGGCGCAGGGCACGGAGCGGGGTGCAGCCCCGGTCGGGCAATCCGGTATGGACGCCGTCCTGGCCGCGCTGCGGGCGGTGGGTTCGACGGCGGTGGAGGATGCGGGGTCGTGGGGCTTCCGGGCCGCGTCGGACTTCGCCGGACAGGTGGAGGAGTTCTCCCGCACGGTGGAGTATCTGCAGCTCGTCGCGGCGGCCGCCGTGGACCGGACCAGGAAGCAGTCCGCCGCCGCGGCCGCGGGGGCTGTAGCGGGGGCTGTCACCGCGTGGACCACCGGCTGGCGTGAGAGCCCCGCCGGGTGGCAGACCGGCGCACCCGGCACGTCCGTTGCGGCGGCGCCCGCCGGCGCCTCCTTGGCCTCAGCTTCCGCCGGCACGTCCGTTGCGGCGGTTCCCTCCGGTACCTCCTTGTCCTCGGCTCCCGCCGGCACGTCTGTTGGGGCGGCGCCCGCCGGAAGCCCCGGTACGGCCGCGCCGGCGGTGCCGGAATCGGTGCTGGATGACGGGTACCGGAACACGGCGGAGTTCCTGCGGGCGCGGCTGCGGATCGGCGCCGCGGAGGCCAGGCGCCGGCTCGGCCTGGCCGACACGCTGCTGCCCCGGCAGGGAC
>NZ_JBFTZL010000341.1:0-1516 GCF_056406825.1 Arthrobacter sp. P1_A5
GCTGACTGCCCCCTGGCGCGGGCAGCCCGAAGAAGGGCCTCCCGCGGCGAACCGCCGCCGCTGGTTGCGTCCTCGATCGCGGACACCAGCAGCTCGGCGGCGAGATCATAGTGGCGGTCGGGCACCGAGGCCGCGACCTCATCCACGGCGGCCCGGTACAGCTTGGCGGGCCGGCCGGACCCCGGCCCCTCCCGCCCTCCGAGCTTGCGGAACTCCACGGCCAGCAGCCCGTCTTTCACGAGCCGGTCCAGATGGAACGAGGCAGTGCTCCGCGCCAGGCCCACAGCCTGCGCGGCATCGTCCCGGCCAACGGCATCTGCCGCTGAGGCGACGAAATCAAACAGCCTCCTGCGGCTCTCGTCTCCCAGCGACGCGACCGCCGCCAGCCTGTGGTTCCACGGAAGCTTGGTCATGACACAAGAATATCTCTAAAAACAAGAATCATTGCTTAATCCCCGTGGGGCCCTCTAAAATCGAGATATCCACTTTTAGAAGGAGCGATGCCATGAAAGTTTCCCCAGCCCCCGCCACTCCCGCACAGCAGCTCACGGCGGACCGTCAGGCCTTCCTGCTGCTGCGGACCGTCTTTACCGTTGCGCCGATCCTGTTCGGCCTGGACAAGTTCACAAACCTCTTGACCGACTGGACGATGTATCTGGCGCCCGTGGTGACCCAGGTGGTCCCGCTGCCGGCCCAGACGATCATGTACGTCGTTGGCGTGGTGGAAATCGTCGCCGGAGTGGCGGTGGCGCTGCGTCCGCGCTTCGGATCGGCGCTCGTGGCCGCCTGGCTGCTGGGCATCATCATCAACCTGATCATCCTCGGCGGCTTCTACGATGTCGCTCTGCGTGACTTCGGGCTGCTCGTGGGTGCCCTGGCACTGAACAGGCTGTCCCCGCGCAGGGCCGTGCCGGCCGCTACGCCAGGCAGCTAGGCCAGACGGCGGGTCCCGGCAGCTGGTCCCGGCAACTGGGCGAAGACGCCAGGCCACGCCACTACGCCAGAACGCAGACGGCCCGCGGAACGACTTCAATGGTCATCGGGAGCGCCCCGATCCGCTCGCCGTCGGCGTAGGCCACGATATTGCCGGCGGACAGTTCCACGGTGCGGACCCGGCGAAGCCGCACAGCGGGGTGGCCCACGTGCTTGCCGGCAAAGACCTTCGGGAACACGGCCAGCAGCCGGGTCCGGGACAGCCGGTTGACAATGAAGAGGTCCAGGTAGCCGTCATCAAGGGCGGCTCCCGGGACGATCCTCATCCCGCCGCCGATCGACTGGCCGTTGGCGACGGAAATCAGCATGGCGCCCTGCTGCCACTGCTCGCCGTCGGCCGTCACCGTGTAATCGATGGCCCAGAACGACGCCAGTTCCCGAAGCATGGGGAGCTGGTAGCGGATCTTGCCGCGCGGCCAGCGCCAGCGATTGGCCCGCTCATTGACGGCGGCATCGAACCCGGCCGAGACCACGCCCGCAAACAAGCGGGAGGATCCTCCGGCGGTGATCCTGCCGGCGTCAA
>NZ_JBFTZL010000342.1:0-1466 GCF_056406825.1 Arthrobacter sp. P1_A5
GTACGTGACCCCGCGCTGGAGTACAGGAACGGTCAGTGGCCGGCTGCCGGAACGTAACGCTTGATGGAGGCTGCCAGTTCGGCTTCGGCGGCGGCACGGTCGCCCCAGCCCTCGGCCTTGACCCACTTGCCCGGCTCCAGGTCCTTGTAACGGGTAAAGAAGTGCTCGATTTCCTTGATCAGGAACTCGCTGACATCGCTGATCTCTTTGATGTGGTCGAACCGGGCATCGGTCGGGACGCACAGGACCTTGGCGTCGCCGCCGCCGTCGTCGGTCATGTTGAACACGCCGATCGGGCGGGACTCGACGATCACGCCGGGGTAGAGGTCGAAGTCCTGCAGGAGCACCAGCGCGTCCAGCGGATCTCCATCCTCACCCAGGGTGTTCTCGAAGAAACCGTAGTGGGTGGGGTACTGCATCGACGTGAACAGGACGCGGTCCAGGCGGACGCGGCCGGTCTCGTGGTCGACTTCGTACTTGACGCGCGATCCTTTGGGGATCTCGATGGTCACGTCATGCTTCATGGAATGCTCCTTGACGAATTCAGGGGGTGCGCGGCACGTGCATAAGGGCTGTCGGTGCCGCCGACTACTATTGAGGATATAGCGAGAGGCGCTGGTTTCAGGAACTAGTGGGGACATTTCAGGACTAAGGACCAGCAGCAGCATGAAACCGAGAACCAGCCGCGAGGGTACCCAGCCGGTGCCCGGCAGGGGTCGCAGGATGCCCGCGCTGCTGCTCCAGACCCTCCTCGTGGTGGCAGTGGCTGTGCCGGCCGGCATCGCCATCTCCCCGGCGTTCCTCAGCCATGACGGGTCATCCGACGCCTCGCAGACAGCACCGCCCTGGCAGCAGATCCCCGCCACATTGAGCCCTCCCGGCAACAGTTTGGGGGCAGTCGGGGCCCTCAGCACTTCCGCGCCGGTTCCGGCCGGGGCCGCCCTCGCCGCGCTGTTGAACAAGACCCTTAGGCCCGACGGCGCCGGCACCTTCACCGGCATCGTCCAGGACGCCGCGACGGGGCAGGTCCTCTTCGACCGGGCTGCCGACGAGGCCCGCGTTCCGGCGTCGAACATGAAGCTCCTCACAGCCGGTGCGGCCCTGCGTGTCCTGGGCCCCGACCGCCGCTTCAGCACCCGCGTGCTGGCAGGGCCGACCCCCGGCTCGGTGGTCCTGACCGGCGGAGGTGATGTTCTCCTGGGCGCCGGAGAATCGGCCCCGGGCGCCGTTCTGGGCCGCGCCGGGCTGACCACGCTCGCGAAGGCCACTATCGATGCCCTCAAAGCCGGCGGCGTCACCGCCACGGTGAACGTCCTGCTGGATGACTCCCTCTTCAGCGGCCCCTCGCTCAGCCAGGCGTGGAGCCCAGAGGACGTAGCCGCCGGGGAGATGGCCCCGCTGTACCCGCTGGCGCTGAACTCCGCCAGGTTCGATCCCGCCAAGACCACCGGACCCCGCCCGCGGGA
>NZ_JBFTZL010000343.1:0-1397 GCF_056406825.1 Arthrobacter sp. P1_A5
GTATTTGTTGAGCCGGAGCGAAGGTGTCACAGCAATCCTTCTTTCGGGAGGATCGCTCGCCAGGATCTCAGAAGCCGCCACCATGGCCAGGGCGCTGCAGCCCTCCATCGTCGTCCTTGAGGACTGCGACCTCATCGCCGAGGACCGCAGCTTCGGGCACGGACCACAGCCGCTGCTATTCGAGGTGCTGGACGCCATGGACGGTTTGGCCAGCGACGCGGACGTGGCGTTCGTCCTCACCACCAACCGCGTGGACATGTTGGAACGCGCCTTGGCCCAGCGTCCCGGCCGTGTGGACCTGGCCGTGGAAATTCCTATGCCTGCCCGGGCGGAGCGGGTTGCGCTGATCACACTGTATGCCCGCAGTATTCCCCTCAGCCCGAGCTCGATTGAAGACGCCGCCGCCCGCACCGAAGGAACCACCGCCTCGTTCGCACGCGAACTCGTCCGCCGCGCGGTCGTTGCCGGCGCATTGGACGGCGCGCCGGTGGCGGACCATCATCTTCAGAAGGCTGTGGATGACCTGATGGCCGACAGCGCCGCGCTCACCCGAAGCCTCCTCGGCAGCGGCGCCGGAGACGGCTCTGAGGGCATGGGCGGACCGTTCCCCGGACCGCCGGCGGCCTTCCATCCCGGGGGCTAGGACGCACCGCGCCAGTGCAATTGGGCCCTCAGCGCCGCCACCGGTACGGGGTGGTCGTTGAGACTCGCAGCAATCCATAGCGTTCCAGGATCGGTCGCGAATATTCAGTCGAGTCACTGTGGATGAGTTTCTTCCCGAGCGCCAGCGCGGCCCGGGCCCGGGCGGCGGTGAGGGCCCGGTAGATACCCTGGCCACGCCATTCTGGACGCGTCGCCCCGCCCCAGATGCCCGCGAATTCCGTACCCGGCACCGGCTCGAGGCGGCCCGCGCTCACGATCAGTCCTTCGTGTTCGGCCACCCACAGTTCCATGCCGTCATCGCGCGCCATGCGTTGCAGGATTGCGTCGGCGTTGCCGTCGGAGACGTCAACGCCGAAAACCTCGTCCTGCATCGCGCTCATGGCGCGGATGTCCCGTTCTGCGCTCACCGGCCGCAGGCTGACGCCGGGCGGGAGCTGCACGTCCGCATTCAACGCGTTTGCCGGTCCGATCATGATCGACTCGGTMTCATCGGGCTCAAATCCGTTGTCGAGCAGTGCCCCGTGGAGTCCGGGTGCATGATCGTGGCCGCGGGTTTTCCACTCGACCCGCACGATCGCGGGATCGCTGCGGTAAAACGCGAGCGCTTCGGCCACCCACTGCGCGATCGTCCGGGCGTTGGCCCCATCGAGGTTCTGATAGGTCACGAAGCCTCTGCCGCCTGCGAAGGTCACCAGCCGCAGCGGACCCAGCCGTTCAACGCCGCTGGCACCGGG
>NZ_JBFTZL010000344.1:0-1394 GCF_056406825.1 Arthrobacter sp. P1_A5
CCTTCGCTCCGGCTCAACAAATACCGTACCGTGTGGGTCTTGCCCGTCCCCGGCCTGCCGTAGAGCAGGACGCCGCGTTTGAGGTGCTGGCCGTAYCTGATCAGAGACTCACGGTGCTCGGCGATACCTAAGGCGTGGTCCGACACTCTCTCCAGCAGGCCATCCGGCAGGATGACATCCGACGCGGCAAGGACGGGCCGTGCATGGAACGTCACCCCGGCCGCGCTGGGACCATACTCGCCCATCACCAGGGAAATGACCTGTCCCTTGAGCACGCTGCGGTGCTGCATCCGATTGCGGAACTCCGAGAGGAAGCGTGCGGCCTTATCTGTAGCGCCGGCCAAAACCTCAAGGGAAGCTGACTGCCGGCCGTACCGGGGGTTGGCGTCCCGCTGCAGCACGGCGATCGGACTGCCTCCATGGCTGAATAGCCAGAGCCCCAGTGCCACGGCCTGCCGTTGTTCGTCCGGCCCGACAGCCAAGTTGGCGTAGTCCGGCTGGGACAGGGGGAACTGCGGATATAGCTGGGACTGCTGCAGCATGTCGCTCAGCGAGTGATGGTGGCGTTGGTCGCCGCCGCCGATGCCCACGAGCCGGAACTCAGGATCCTCTGCGGCGAGCTCTTCCATGAGGATGTCTGCGTCCACGAATCGGTGCGGCGGAATCTCCTCAACCACTACTGACACTGATTCGGCCCGGACCGCCAAATGCTCGGTGAGCGCAGTCAGCAGCTGGGTACCCGGTTGCCCCCGACGCTGCCCGGACTGCGCAAGCTCCACGAGCCGCGCGAAATCGTCGATGAACTTCCCCAAAATTTCATCCATGGGCTGACCCTACCAGCGCCGCAAATCGGTGTGGCGCTCATGCTCTCCAGCAAGCGTCAGCCGGTAGTTGCGCTGACCGCGATGGTGCCGCCCTGGGGGTCCCTGATCACGGCGCTGCGAAATCCCGGCGAGTCCATGGGCGCCATCAAGATGCTGCCACCCAGTGTTAGGGCCTGCCGGGCAATGGCGTCCGCGTCGCGGACGGCGAAATTGACGCTCCAATGCGGCGGGACCGCGACGCCGTCCGTGGCTGCCACCACTGCCACTACCCGGCCGGAGCGGAGCCACCGCGAGAAGGGGGCGTCCGGGACGGGTTCGAGTTCCCAGTCGAACATTGCACCGTAGAACGCCTGGGCCCGCCCGAGATCTGTGGTGTGCAGCGAGCTCATGGCCCAGGAATTCGGCTCATTGGCCAGCTGGGCGCCGTCGTTCCCTCCTGCTTGCCGCAGGCAGAACGGGATGCCGGTGGCATCGGCGAGCACAGCAATACGGTTATCCGGGCCGGCACCAAACGGCCCCAGGCGCTTGCCCCCCGCCCGCTCGGCACGAGCCAAGGCTTCCCCGACGTTT
>NZ_JBFTZL010000345.1:0-1355 GCF_056406825.1 Arthrobacter sp. P1_A5
TCGTGGATCGTGGACCTGCAGCACGAAGCCGACGAGATCGGCTTCCTGGGCGTCATGTCCGGGCCCCTGGTGCGTTCCTCCTACCGCGCCGGCCGGCTCTGGGCCACCGCGATGCGCAAGAAAGGCTGGGAAATCCCGGCCGAACTCGCCCACATCGAAAGCTCCGGAAGCACCCGCCAGGAAGCCAGCTCGCTGCTCGGCGCCTGACATCGACAGAGGACCAAAGATGTTTCCCATACGACTTGAAATCATTCCTTCCGAGGGAATCGTCAAAAAGGTCCAGTCGGCAGTGCAGCTGACCACGACACTCACCATCACGTGTCTGCCTCACCACGGAACCGGGCGGACCATGCGAACGGCCGCCCAGCTCAGTCTGCTCGGCTACACCGTGGTCCCGCACATCGCGGCCCGCAGCCTGGCGGATAGCACCCAGCTGGCCCGTATCATCCGGGAATGTGCTGGGTACGGCATCTCGGAAGTGTTCGCGGTTGGCGGTGACGCCCCGCAGCCCGCGGGTCCCTTCGCCAATGGCGGCGAGCTGCTGCGCGAGATCGCCGAAATCAGCGGCGGCCAGATGGCCGTTGGGGTCGCCGGGTATCCGGAGGGTCATCCCGGCATCGGCCCCCGGCAGCTGCTCGAATCATTGTTGGCCAAGCAGGAACTTGCCTCCAACGTCGTCACGCAGATGTGCTTCTCGGCCGACAGTATCCATAGCTACACGGCGATGCTGCGCCGCGAGGGAGTCATGCTTCCGGTCCTGGCCGGGGTTGCCGGGTCCGTCCAACGAACCAGGCTGATTGCACTGGCAACGAAGATCGGCGTCGGAACGTCCCTGCGGTTCCTTAGCGGGAAACGACCGCTCGCCCGCCGCCTCCTGAGCGGCGAACGCTACTCGCCCGGCACTCTCATCAACGAGCTGACCGCCCAGCCTGTCGTCGATGGCATTCATCTCTACAGCTTCAATTGTTTTGACGAGTTACCCGGTACCGTCGCCGCTTCGTCGACGGAACTCTCCGCCACCACCAGCCAAGGAAACACACATGCTTGATACCCCGTTCCAGCCCGCAACCGCCAGCACCGTCACGGGCAGCAGCCGCGTCAAGCGCGGCATGGCTGAGATGCTCAAGGGCGGCGTCATTATGGACGTCGTCAACGCCGAGCAGGCCCGCATCGCCGAAGACGCCGGTGCCGTGGCCGTGATGGCGCTGGAACGCGTTCCGGCCGATATCCGCGCCCAGGGCGGCGTGTCCCGCATGTCCGATCCCGACATGATCGACAAGATCATTGCGGCCGTGTCGGTGCCCGTCATGGCCAAGGCCCGGATCGGGCACTTCGTCGAGGCGCAGGTGCTGCAG
>NZ_JBFTZL010000346.1:0-1352 GCF_056406825.1 Arthrobacter sp. P1_A5
ATCCTGGACCGCACCGAGGCCCTGGACGCCGCGACAGCCGCCAAACACGACGCCGAACAGGCCGCCGCCGCCGAGGACAAGCGGCTCGCGGCCCTGCTCCGGGCCGCCGCGGACCGGCGTGAAGGCCTGGCCAAGCTCGCCGGGCAGGTCGGCGCGGCACGGTCCCGCGTCGAGTCTGCCCAGTCCGAGCTCGGCCGTCTCCGCGAATCGCAAAAGGCCGGCGAGGAGCGCCGACGGCAGGCGCACAGCGAGTTCACAGCCCTGGAAGCGCAGGTCGCAGGGGTCGAAGACGGCGAGGAATCGCTCGACGCCGATTACGAGGCCGCGAGCGAGGCCCTCGAAACCATCATCGCCGAAATTGACGCCCTGAAGGCGGCCGAGCGCGAAGGCGAGCGGGAACGCGGCGCCCTTATGGCCCGCCGCGATGCCCTCCAGCTGGGCCTGAACCGCAAAGATGGCTCCGGGCATGTGCTCGGCGCGGCAGCCGGGGACCTGGCCGACGGGGTCCTGGGATCGCTGGCATCCATGATCACCGTGGATCCCGGATTCGAGGCCGCCGTCGCCGCCGCACTCGGCAGCGCGTCCGACGCCGTGGTGGTCCGGGACCAGCAGGCGGCCGCCGCTGCCGTGCGGCTGCTGCGCGCGGACGACGCCGGCCGTGCCGCGCTGCTGCTGGCCGGCCCCCCGGCCGGGTCCCCGCCGCCGGTGGCCGATGCGCTTTCGGCCGATGCATTAGCCGGCGGCAGCACGCTTCCCGCGGGCGCGCGCTGGGCTGTGGATCTTGTGGATCTTGTGTCGGCTGCGGCACCGGACRCCGCCGGCCTGCCACTGCCCGCCCTGCTGGCCGGCATCGCCGTCGTCGAGGACCTGGATGCCGCGGCGCAGCTGATCGCCGCGCGTCCCGAGCTGACCGCCGTGACCCGGACCGGGGACGTCTTCACGGCGCTGACCGTGACCGGCGGGTCCGCGTCGGCGCCGTCGCTGCTGGAAGTCCAGGCCGCCGTCGACGACGCCGCGTCGAAGCTGGCTGCCGTCACCGCCGCGCTCGAACGCAACCGCTTCGCCCTCTCCACCGCCCGGACCCGGCGCGCTGAAGCCCAGGACCATGCCGACGCGGCCCTCGCGAAACTCCACGATTCCGACGCGAAACTCGCGGCCGTCGCCGAACGCCTGGGCCACCTGAACGCGGTGCTGCGCAGCGCCGTCGCCGAAAGTGAGCGGCTGGCCGCCTCCCTGGCCAGGGCTGAGGCCCAGATTGTCAGCGAACAAGGTGCATTGGACGCGGTGGCGGCCCGGCTCGCCGCGGCCTCAGAGGCCCCCGCGGAGCAGGAACCTTCCCCGGAGCACCGGGA
>NZ_JBFTZL010000347.1:0-1346 GCF_056406825.1 Arthrobacter sp. P1_A5
GCTTGAAGCCTAGCTGGTCCTCGGCATGCAGCAGGATTTGGCTGAGCGCCGGCTGCGATATGTTGAGCATCGCCGCAGCACCGGTCACCGTCCCGGTCCGCATGAGCATGCAGAATACCTCGAGCTGGCGTGCCTGCATCCGGGTCAMCGTGTCCTTTGGTTCGCGGGTTTCACTCTAGTCCATAGGCCCCAAGATCAGAAATCCGCCACCTTGCCCCAGGCGGACGTTTGAAAACGTTTGGGATGATAGGGTAGCGGATTGACGATCGGGGTGGCGGCGGTGACGATGTCGGCGATCAGGTGGCCGGCGCCGGGTCCGATACCAAAACCGTGGCCGCTGAACCCTGCCGCCAGGATGAAACCCGGAACGCTCGCGACTTCGCCGATCGCCGGAACCCCGTCCGGCGTCGAATCGATATAACCGGCCCAGCTCGCAGTGATGCGGCGCCCGCCGATCGCCGGCAGCAATTCGACGGCGCGCTCATATGTCAGCTTGATCGTGCTCGCGTCGACGGCCGGATCGAGGATGCGCATATGCTCCATCGGCGTCGGTCGGTCGAGCTGCCAGCGGGCCATGCCTTCGTGGCCGCTGCGCAGACCTTCGAGGCCGCCGGGCGACAGGCTGCGCCAGCGGCGCATGAACATCGGCAGGAACTGTGCCGCGAAACGCATGGTCTGGGCCGTCAGGTCGATCCGTCCACGCCCGCTGATGGCGAGCGTGTGACCACCGTCACCCCGGCGGGTTACCGAGACGCGGGCGGTATGGAGCGCGTCCGGCAGGTTTCCCTCACCGGGACCGACGGAGAGAATGGAGGAGCGGATCGAGGCTTGCGGGAAACGAATGCCGAGCTGGCGGCAGAAGGACGACGCCCAGGCGCCGCCAGCCAGGATGGCGACCTTGGTTCGGATCGTGCCGTGTTCGGTTACGACAGCCGAAAGCTTGCCGCCTTCCGTCTCGATGCCGCGCGCTGCGCAATTCTGGAGCACTGTCCCGCCCAGCTTCACGATCGCGCGGGCAACCGCCGGGGCGGCATTGGCGGGATCCGCCGTCCCGTCCGTCGGGGAGAACACGCCGCCCTTCCAGGTGCGGCCTGTCGCCTTGCCGCGCTCGGTTGCCTCGGCACTGTCGAGCATGTGGGTGGTGACGCCCACCGTGCGGGCGAAATCCCGCCAGCGGGCCCAGCCTGCCAGTTCTTCCTCGTTGTCGCTGAGATAGAGGAGGCCGCAGCGCCGGAAGCCGGTCTCCTCGCCGGTCTCGGCGGCGAAGCGTTCCCACAGGTCGAGGCTTTTGGTCGCCATTGGAAGTTCGCGCGCATCGCGGTTCTGCTGCCGGCACCAGCCCCAAT
>NZ_JBFTZL010000348.1:0-1342 GCF_056406825.1 Arthrobacter sp. P1_A5
ATGCTGGACCCCGCAAGTGTCGACGGCGCGGCGCCCGGGGAATCTGTCACGAGGGGTCAGCGCCAGCCGAGCTGCGGCGCCACATACTTCAGGATCGACTCGATGACGTGGGCGTTGTAGTCGACACCGAGCTGGTTCGGGACCGTGAGGAGCAGGGTGTCTGCCGCGGCGATCGCCTCGTCCTCGGCCAGCTTTGCGGCCAGCTCGTCCGGGGCACCGGCGTAGGAGCGGCCAAAGACCGCGCGTGTTTTCTCGTCGATGTTGCCCACCTGGTCGGAGCTGTGGCGGTCGCGGGCGAAGTACTGCCAGTCGCGCTCGTCCGTCAGCGCGAAGATGCTGCGGCTGACCGAGACGCGCGGCTCCCGCTCGTGCCCCGCCTCCTTCCAGGCCTGCCGGTAGAGCTCGATCTGCTCGGCCTGCTGGACGTGGAAGGGCTTGCCGCTCTCATCATCCTTGAGCGTGGAGCTCTGCAGGTTCATGCCGAGCTTCGCCGCCCAGATGGCCGTGGCGTTCGAGCCGGAGCCCCACCAGATGCGCTCGCGCAGCCCCCTTGAGTGCGGCTCCACGCGCAGCAGGCCCGGAGGGTTCGGGAACATCGGGCGGGGGTTCGGCGCCGCAAAACCCTTGCCAGTGAGGACCTCGAGCAGACGCTCGGCGTGCCTGCGGCCCATGTCGGCGTCCGACTCGCCCTCGGCGGGGGCGAAGCCGAAGTAACGCCATCCGTCGATGACCTGCTCGGGTGAACCCCTGCTGATGCCCAGCTGCAGCCGGCCGCCCGCGATCAGGTCGGCCGCGCCAGCGTCCTCCGCCATGTAGAGCGGGTTCTCGTAGCGCATGTCGATCACGCCGGTGCCGATCTCGATGCGGCTTGTCCGGGCCCCGATCGCAGCGAGCAGCGGGAACGGGGAGGCGTATTGCTGCGCGAAGTGGTGGACTCGGAAGTAGGCGCCGTCCGCACCCAGCTCCTCGGCCGCGACCGCGAGGTCGATCGCCTGCAACAGCGCGTCCGACGCAGTGCGCGTGCCGGAATCCGGGTGGTCGGTCCAATGGCCGAAGGACAGGAATCCGATGTTCTTCACACCGGAAACCAACATGGTGGCGGCGGTTCTTATTCCCCCCGGGCCCTCAGCCTCGCACCCCTCCCGCGGGCCCCTCCCGCGGCACGCCTGGCGCCCCTTAGGCGGGACCGCGGGCTCAGCCGGCCTCGTAGGGGGTCCGGAAGAGGGTGATTCCCCATTCCGGGTTGTGCAGCACGATTCCAGTCTCCCGTTGTGCAAACTGAAGCGGAGCTTGAAGGTATCGTTTCATCCGCGACTGTTCCTGGTCCCACGGGAAGTTGCAC
>NZ_JBFTZL010000349.1:0-1309 GCF_056406825.1 Arthrobacter sp. P1_A5
CCGGCCCGGGCGTAGCCGGATCCGGCTACGCCCGGGCCGGTCGCCCAGCGCGATATCGCGGATCTAGGGCGCGATATCGCGGATAAGGTTCGTGATCCGGGCGGTGGATAGCCGGCGGCCATGCTCGTCGGTCATCACGATCTCGTGGGTGGTGAGAGTCCGGCCAAGGTGGATGGCCGTGCACGTGCCGGTGACGGTGCCCTCCGAGATCGCCCGGTGGTGCGTGGCGCCGACCTCGATCCCCAKCGCCTGGCGGTTGGGGCCGGCATGCATGCCCGCCGCGAAAGAACCCAGGGTTTCGGCCAGGACCACGTGGGCCCCGCCGTGCAGGATGCCTGCCACCTGGGTGTTCCCCGCCACCGGCATGGTGGCCACAGTGCGTTCCGGGCTCATCTCGAGGAAGCGGATCCCCATCTTCACCACAAGGGCTCMGACGCCGTACTGGCCCAGCCAATCGTGCATCTCCTCGGGAACACCGGCCGCTGCGAGCTCGGTCGCGTAGGGGCCGGGCGTGAAATTGTCCTTCATGGGAACTAGGCTGGCACCTGTGAGTGAAACTACCAAACCGGCCCTTGTCCTCGAGAATGCAGCCCCCCAAAATGCTGCCCCCCTTTCCGCGGACACCGCGGCAGACCTTCTCCCGGCAGATGCGCCGGATTCAGGGGTTGCGGCCAAGCGTGCCGGAAAATCCAGCCGGGCCGCGGCGTCGGTTTCCGCCACCGAGGCCCCCGTGATTCCGATCACGGACCAGCCGCGGCTACTCGTACTGGATGGGCACTCCATGGCGTTCCGGGCATTCTTCGCCCTGCCCGCGGACAAGTTCTCCACCGCCACGGGCCAGCACACGAACGCCGTCCACGGCTTCACGTCCATGCTGATCAACCTGATCAAGGAGCAAAAGCCCACCCACGTGGCGGTCGCCTTCGACGTCTCCGATGACACGACGCACCGCAAGGCCGAATACAGCGAGTACAAGGGCGGACGCAACGAGACCCCGCGGGAAATGAGCGGCCAGATCGACCTCATCGACAAGGTCATGGGCGCCTGGGGCATCAAGACCATCAAAATGCCCGGTTGGGAAGCTGACGACATCCTGGCCACCCTCGCCGCAATGGGGGAAAAGGCCGGTTACGAAGTGCTGCTGGTCTCAGGCGACCGCGACGCCTTCCAGCTCATCACCGACAACGTTTTCGTCCTGTACCCCAAAAAGGGTGTCAGCGACATTCCCCGCATGGACGCGGACGCCATCCAGGAGAAGTACTTCGTCAGCCCGGCCCAGTACTCGGACCTCGCCGCCCTGGTGGGGGAA
>NZ_JBFTZL010000350.1:0-1285 GCF_056406825.1 Arthrobacter sp. P1_A5
GGGCTGCTCGGTGGCTTCCCGGTGTCGGCCAGCACGTCCCGCACGCCGGTGGCAGTCGAGTCCGGGGCGAAATCCCAGCTCACGGGGGCCGTGGGCGCCGTCCTGGTGCTCGGCTTCATGCTCGTGGCGCCCGGCGTCACCGAGTTCCTGCCGGCCACAACCCTTGCCGCCATTGTCATCGCCGCAGCCGCCGCAATAGCCGACCCGGCCGGAGTGCGACGGCTCATCGGCATGAGCCGCAGTGAATCGTTGGTGATGCTCGCGGCCTTCCTGGGGGTGACCATACTGGGCGTCCTCCCGGGCATCGCCGTTGCCATCGGCTTGGCAATTCTGGACTTCCTGCGGCAGGCCTGGGACCCTTACCGTGCTGAACTGGTGGACGTGCCCGGGATCCCGGGGTACCACGACGTGAGCCGTCATCCGGAAGGGGAACGCATCCCCGGCCTGTTGATCCTGCGCTTCGACGCACCGCTGTTCTTCGGCAACGGCGCCTTGCTGGGGTCCTTCGTGCGCAACGAACTGGACCAGGCGGGGGACGGCATAGAACGCGTGGTGCTGGCGGCAGAACCAGTGACGGGAATCGACACGACTGCACTGGACGAGTTGGTGCAGCTTGACGAATGGCTGGACCGGCACGGCGTGGACCTGGTGTTCGCCGAGCTCAAAGACCCGGTCAAAGACAGATTGTTGCAGTACGGCATGGGCGCCCGCTTCTCTCCCGAACATTTCTACCCAACTGTGAGCGAAGCAGTGAGGGMGTTCCAACGGGAGAAAAGGGACGGGTAGGGAACGGTTGTCCCCGGTCATCAACCAGTTCAGTCACGGGCTCAGCCGACGGCGCGTGCGCCTAGAGGCGCACGCGCCACCACAGGGTGGTCGCGGTGCAGGTTTCCGAGGGCTGAGGCGCCCTGCGGCGACCCCAGTTCCTCGAAGAACTCCACGTTGGCGCGCACGTAGTCGGCCCACTCGTCCGGGACATCGTCCGAGTAGTAGATCGCCTCGACCGGGCAGACGGGATCGCAGGCGCCGCAGTCCACGCATTCGGACGGGTGGATGTAGAGCGAGCGTTCACCCTCATAGATGCAGTCCACCGGGCATTCGTCGATGCAGGCCTTGTCCTTGACATCCACACAGGGCTGGGCGATCACGTACGTCATGGCTGGCTACACACCCGTGTAGACGGTCTTGCCCCACGTGAAGAAGTCCAGCGCGGACTTCCCCTGTTCGCGGAACGTGTTGGTGGAGGAGTCCTTGACGCCGCCGAACGGCACGTTCAGGTCCAGGC
>NZ_JBFTZL010000351.1:0-1267 GCF_056406825.1 Arthrobacter sp. P1_A5
TTCCAGGACGGCAAGCTGCTGTTCCTGCGCAACTGGCCCTACCTCTACAACCTGGCCACCACCGAAGGCTCCTCCAAGGTCGCGGACAAGCTCGGCATGACCGCCCTCCCCGGCACAGATGGTCCCGGCGCGTCCTCGCTGGGCGGCCACAACGTCGGAGTAAGCGTCTATTCCAAGAACAAGGCCACCGCCGCTGACTTCCTGAAGTTCATCACCTCCGAGGAATCCCAGAGGTTCTTCGCCACTCAAGGCTCCCTCGCCCCCGTACTCACCAAGCTGTACGAGGACAAGGAACTTGTGGCCAAGCTGCCGTACCTGCCGGTCCTGAAGACGTCCATTGAGAACGCCGTTCCCCGTCCCGTGACCCCGTTCTACCCGGCGGTGACCAAGGCCATCCAGGAGAACGCCTACTCAGCCATCAAGGGCGAGAAGCCCGTGGACACTGCCCTGTCTGACATGCAGAAGTCCATCGAGTCCGCTAGCGCGGGACAGTAGGTTCATTATGGCAACCGAACTAGGTCCGGCGCCGGTCAAGGCACCGGCGTCGGGCGGTACGCCCGTCCATCACGGCCCCAAGGGCGTAGGTGAGGACAACAAGATCCTCAGCCAGGGCAAGTGGGCTTCCTGGCTCCTGGCCCCGACCATCCTCGCATTGTCGGTAGTGATCGTGTACCCGATCATCACTGCCATTGTGATGTCATTCCAAAAAGATGCCGGTCTGGACCCCGCTACGGGTCTCTTCGTCGAGGGTGGCCCGGCCGGCTTCTCGAACTACTACAACTGGATTTTCCAGCAGTGCCCGGCTCCGAGCGGCGGAACCGTGGACTGCCCGCCGGGAACCCTGGGCGCGCAGTTCTGGTCCGCCACCGGCACCACCTTCTTCTTCACCATCGTGACGGTGGCACTGGAAACGGTGCTCGGCTTCTGGATGGCCGTCATCATGGCACGGGCCTTCCGGGGCCGCAGCCTGGTCCGCGCGGCTGTCCTGGTGCCGTGGGCCATCCCCACCGCAGTGACGGCAAAGTTGTGGCTGTTCATCTTCGCCTTCGAGGGCATCGGCAACAAACTCTTCAACACGTCCATCCTGTGGACCGGCAGCGAATGGCCGGCAAGGTGGGCAGTGATCATCGCGGACGTCTGGAAAACCACGCCGTTCATGGCGCTGCTGATTCTTGCCGGCCTGCAGATGATTCCCGCGGAAGTGTACGAGGCGGCCAAGGTCGACGGCGCCTCAGCCTGGCAGCGGTTCCGGATGATCACCCTGCCG
>NZ_JBFTZL010000352.1:0-1258 GCF_056406825.1 Arthrobacter sp. P1_A5
TGAAACCTCGGACACGGGCGCGCTGTCCATCAGCCCGGACGGGCAACGCCTGCGGCGGATCTACGGCGAAAAGGACCTGCTGATTTCGCAGTCACTGCGGATGGGGGCCTTCAACGACCTCGACGCCGCCGAGATCGCCGCGCTGGMCAGTGTGCTCGTCTACCAGGCCAAGCGCGAGGACCGCGGCCTGCGGCCCAAGATGCCGAGCGTGTCCCTGGAATCCGCGGTAGACACCGTGGTCCGCGAATGGTCCGCGCTGGAGGACGTCGAGGAAGCCAACAAGCTGCCCCTCACTGGCGAGCCCGAGCTCGGCCTTGTGTGGCCGATCTTCAAATGGGCCAAGGGCCGGCACCTCCAGGACGTGCTGAGCGGCACCGACCTGGCCGCGGGCGACTTTGTCCGCTGGGTCAAACAGGTGATCGACCTCCTGGACCAGCTCGCCGACATCCCGAACCTCGACCCCCGGATTGCGCGGCTGTGCGCGGAGGCCATCAAGCTCATCAAACGCGGCGTCGTCGCCTATTCCTCCGTGGCCTAGGGCGCGGGCCGGACCGGCCCGCTCCCTGCGTCAGTCGCTGGCCCGCTACCGCGGCCTCGCAGATTTTCGAACCCGCCGGCCCTCGGCCGGCCCCCAGCAACAAGGAGTTCCCGCCCCATGACCGATTCGCCGGCCGCCCCCGCCCCCCGCAACGTCACGCTGTACCGCAACGGCTCGGTCTACACAGCTGCCGATCCCTTTGCGACTGCGATGCTGGTCGACGGCGACACCGTCGCCTGGGTTGGTTCCGAGCAGGCCGCCACGTCCATCGCCGATGCCTCCATGGAGGTGATCGATCTGCAGGGCGCGCTCCTGGCCCCCGGCTTCGTGGACTCCCACATCCACCTGACGGAAACCGGAATCGCGCTGGAGGGCCTCCAGCTGACCGGGGTGCGCTCCTCCGCTGAACTCCTCGACGCCGTCGCCGCCGCATCCGCGTCCAGCGCGGGYGGTCCCGTCCTGGGCCACGGCTGGGACGAGACCACCTGGGCCGATCCCGCCCTGCCCTCCCGGGACGAAATCGAACGCGCGGCCGGCGGCCGCCAGGTCTACCTGTCCCGCGTGGATGTCCACTCGGCCCTGATATCGAACTCCCTGGCCGCATCGGCCGGACTGGACGGGCTCGACGGCGGCGGCGCCGGAAGCCAGGTCAAACGCGACGCCCACACCGCGGCCCGCCTGGCGGCCCGACGGCTGCCGGCGGACGCCCTGCGCGCATAC
>NZ_JBFTZL010000353.1:0-1252 GCF_056406825.1 Arthrobacter sp. P1_A5
TTTCACGGCACTCGGGCTGCTGGTCGCCGGGACGGTGCGGCCGGAAGCGACCCTGGCCATCACCAACCTGCTCTGGATCCTGCTTGGCGCGCTGGGCGGAATCGTGATTCCGGCCGAACGGATCCCGGCGCTGGCCCAGGCCGTGGTGCATTTCCTCCCCTCCGGCGCGCTGGGCCAGGCGCTGAGGGATGCTTTCCTGTACGGCAGCGTCAATGGTGCCGCCGTTCTTGTCCTGCTGCTCTGGACGGCGATCGCCGGCGGCGCAGCAACCCGTTGGTTTAAGTGGAATTGAGAAAACTGTGAGCACGGCGTCACGAACTCCCCGGATTGTCTCCGGAATCACCTCCCGGCTGCCGGTCCGCGTCGATAAGACGGTCAGGCGGCTGGCCGTGCTGTCCCTCATTGGCCAGATCGTCCTGGTGGTGACCGGCGGTGCCGTCCGCCTGACGGCCTCGGGCCTTGGCTGTCCCACGTGGCCGCGCTGCACGGAGGGATCCCTGGCGACCACCCCGGAAATGGGGATCCACGGAATCATCGAATTCGGCAACCGGCTCCTGACGTTTGCGCTGGCGGCCGTCGCCGTGATGATGCTGGTCTATCTGTGGAACCTCCGCAAGGAGCGCCGCGACCTCTTCCTGCTGGCCCTCGGCCTGCTCGCAAGCATCCCGGCCCAGGCCGTCATCGGCGGCATAACGGTGCTGACCCAGCTGAACCCGTGGGTCGTGGGCCTGCACTTCCTCGTGTCCATGGCCCTCGTGGTCCTCGCGACCCTTCTGGTGAACCGGGCCTACGACCGCACGGGCAAGGCCCGGACCGTGCAGCTTCCCGCCCTGCCGGGCGTTGCCCGCCCGGTGATGACCGCCGTCGCGGTCCTCTCGGCCGTCGCGGTCTGCCTCGGTGTGGTAGTGACCGGCGCCGGTCCGCATGCCGGGGACGCGAACGCCCCGCGCAACGACCTCGACTGGGACCTGTTCGCGCACATCCACGCCGTGCCCGCGTACCTGGTGACCGCCGGCGCGCTGTTCGCGTTGGTCCTGGTGGTCCGCGGCCGGATTCAGGGGCCGTTCCGCTCCTCGGTGTTCATGCTCCTGGGCGTCACGGTGCTGCAGGCCGCAATCGGCTTCACGCAGTACTACAACGGCATCCCGGCGCTGCTCGTCGGCGCTCACATGCTGGCGGCGGCGCTGCTGATGAGCGCGGCGACCAACGCCGCAGACCTCGCCCGCTACAGCCCGGTGGATTAACCCGGTGG
>NZ_JBFTZL010000354.1:0-1250 GCF_056406825.1 Arthrobacter sp. P1_A5
CGGTGCCGATCACCACGCGAGCTTCAGCCATGACGAGAGCGGTGAGGAGGAGGAGGTGGACCAGGAAACCGGAGAACTGAAAGGGGCCGCAGCCTGAATCCGCAGGACCGGCGGGCAGCGCCGTGGGCGCCGGGACTGGTCACCGGAACGCCGGAACGGGGCACTGCCGCGTGGCAGAATTGCCCGATGCAACACGCCAGGATCGTTGCGGGACGGGCGGCGCCCACCCGCACCGCGGGAGGGGCCGCCCGTCGCGTCGGCTGGGCCGCTCCGGCCGCCGCAACCTTGGTGCTCCTGCTTTCAGCCTTCGCCTGTGCGACGCCGGCCGGTAGCGGCGGAGCTATGGCCTCTGAAGCCGCGGACTCTCAGGGGACACCTTCCGCAACGTCCCCGGCACCGACAGCCACTGCGTCGCCGGCACCGGCATCCACGACGTCGCCGCTGGCGAACCCCGACCTGAAACCCGACAGGGAMTCCGCCATGAAGTCCACGGTCGAGGCGGTCCTGAACGCCGCCATCCGCGGCGGCAGTCAGCCCGAAACGGCGGGCATCCGCGCGTCGTTGGTTAAGGCRGGGATTCCGGCCGACGCTGTGGAAGTCACAGCCGGGCGGACGCCCACGGCATGGCTGTCGACGCCGTCGAGGCCGGAGTGCGCGACGGCAACGACTGCATCGTGGCCCAGATCCGCACCGGCACCGTCACCGTCGCTGTGCTGCTGCCGGGTCTGGCCTCCGGGGGCTGCCTCGTGGGCGTCCGGGACTGAGCCGAACCCTCGAACGCCGTTAAGTGGCCGATCCGGGCTCACGGAATGTGAGTTATCCCGCCCGAACCACTAGATTTGTAGGCATGGCGGAATTTATCTACACAATGACCAAGGCCCGTAAGGCTGTCGGCGAAAAACTCATCCTCGATGACGTAAGCATGTCCTTCTTCCCGGGGGCCAAGATTGGCGTTGTCGGCCCGAATGGTGCCGGTAAGTCCACCATTCTCAAGATCATGGCCGGCCTGGACACTCCCTCCAACGGTGAGGCCCGGCTCAGCCCCGGCTACACGGTAGGCATCCTGCTGCAGGAGCCGCCGCTGAACGAAGACAAGACCGTCCTGGGCAACGTCCAGGAAGGCGTCGGCGAAATCTACGGCAAGATCCAGCGCTTTAACGCGATCTCCGAGGAAATGGCCAGCCCCGACGCTGACTACGATGCCCTCCTCGAGGAAATGGGACAGCTGCAGGAAGCGATCGACGCTGCCG
>NZ_JBFTZL010000355.1:0-1244 GCF_056406825.1 Arthrobacter sp. P1_A5
GGCCCGCGGGGCGCGCCCCACCTGCCGGTGCGCGGTGTGCCCGCCGGCGATCAGGGCCCTGACGGGGGCGAACGTGTCGCCGGTAATCCGGCCCGCCCAGGCGAGATCCCAGAGTGCTGCCACCACGTCCTGGTCGCTGAGCACCGAATCCATGCCGCCGGCAACCTCGGTCAGCTGCCGGAAGAAGTAGCCGCCGTTGTTCTGCAGGTGTTCGAGGAGCCGTCGCTGCGCGTCGCCGGGTTCGAAGTCGATGGACGGGTTCAGCGTCAGTTCAGCCGAATCGGCGAGGTGCAGGCTCACCCAGCCGTCGTTGCCCGGCAGCGAGCCGGCACCGGACCAGAGGACCTCGCCGGCGGCCATGAGCTCGTCCAGCATGGCCGGCTGGTAGTTGGAGACGCGGCTGGCCAGGACAAGCGGCTCCCATGCCGAGGCCGGAATGGGCACGCCGGAGAGCTGGTCGATGGCCGTGATGATGCCGTCCAGGCCGCGGAGCGCCGACTGCCCGCGGCCGCCCGTGGTCCGCACGTTCTGCCAGGCGGGCAGGAACCGGCCGTAGGCGGCGGCGTCCACCGGCTCGACTTCGGCGCGGAGCGCGGCGAGGGAACGGCGGCGCAGCCTGCGGAGGACCTCGGCGTCGCACCATTCACTCACATTGGCCGGAGGCAAAAGGGGAGGCACAACAGTGGGCTGGAACGCCTCCTCGCCGGATCCATCCACGCCGGAACCCTCAACCCCGGATTCTTCACCGCCGGCTGCCGTGCTGGCCGACGTGACCGCCGGCGGCGCAGCGTGCGGGCGGAACTCTCCTTCCACCACGCGCCCGTCCGCGGCCAGCCGCTTCAGCGCCGTGCCGACGACGGCGACGCCCAGTCCCAGCCGCGCCGCGGCCTCGGCGGYGGTGAAGGGCCCGTGCGTGCGGGCGTAGCGCGAGACGAGGTCGCCGAGGGGGTCAGCGACCGGCTCGATGAAGGCCAGCGGCACACCCATGGGCAGCGGCACGCCGAGGGCATCCCGAAGCCGGGCGGCATCCTCGACCGCCGCAAAGCGCTCGACTCCGCCGATGTTGACCTTGATGGCACGGTTGGCACGCTGCAGGCCCGTGAGGTGGGCGGCGGCGTCGGCCTCCGTCGCCGGGCTTTCGGCTGGCAGCACCTCCGGGGTTTCGGCTAGCCCAGCCGGCAGGCCTTCGACAGGCTCAGCCGCCGGTGCGGTCCCGGCAGCCTCGCTTCCCTGGGCTGGGGCCG
>NZ_JBFTZL010000356.1:0-1222 GCF_056406825.1 Arthrobacter sp. P1_A5
CGCGGACGTTGGGTGGCCAGGGGCGCCGCTACGGGTCCATTCCGGCGTGCACCGGAACGAACTCGATCTTGTTCGCTGGCTGGACCGTTTTCTTGGGGGCCCGCGAGAACCCCTTGGCATCCAGGTGGTTCTGCGCCCGGTACTCCGCCAGGGCCTCGTCGTAGATCCCGTTGAGGCGGTGCCCGGAATAGACGTGTTCTGAGCCGTCCGTGAACGTGATGCTGATGAGCGACTTTTCCGGGAAGTGCCGGTTCATGCGGATGAACCCCTCGGCGTCTTGCTTGAGATTGATCATGTGGTTCCCACTTTCGTGATCGAGTTGATCCAGTCTMCCGCCTTCGCTGTGACTAAACCAACCGGCCACGGCCAGCCGGCTGCCTCCATCGGTTCAGGCCACCCTGCTCGATCGGGATGGGGGCGTACCCCTATTCGGGGGCATACGCGTCCACCGCCTGCTGCAGCACCGGGCTGAAGCGGTCCCAGGAATCGGCCGGCGTGGCCACAACCAGGACGCTGCTTCCCCGGGTTCCTGCAACGAGGCAGGCTATTTCACGGTAATTGTGGGCACCGATCCGCGTTACATAGGTGTCTTCCACGCAGGAACCGGTGCCTCCCCGGAACCCCATTCCGGCGCGGTACTGCAGCCGGCTCGCGGATGCGGCGTTCTCGCCTCTGAGATGGGCCAGCCGGAATTCGGGCCAATTGGCCAGCGACTCGTCGCCCTGTTGCGGCGTGGCATTGAGATAGATATGGAGGTCCCCGTCGGGTGCGGTGACGGTCGCGGACACGCTGCCGGGGTCGCCCGGCACGGGAGCGGCATCAGGTGGGATGGCCAGCACGGCTGTCGTGTCCGGAAGCTCCAGCGGCTGCCATCCTGCCGGGGCCGGTCCGGGACGGAACCACGCGAACGGGGTGGGGCCGGAGGCAGGCGCCGCCGTCTGGTTCCCGGCCGGACTGCCGCACGCGCCGAGGGCCAAGGCCGCTAGCGCCGCCGGCACCCCGAACAGGAGCCCCCTGCCGGGGCCCGGCCCAAGCGCCCCGTGGCTGCTACTTGTTGCCGTCACCGTCGTCCGGTCCTCCGTTGTTGTCGGCATCATGATCGTTTCCGGCAGGCACCCGGGCGGGCGGCGGAACCATGGGCCGCGGCGCCGGTGGAGCGACGCGCCGCGGGGCGGGCGCCGGCGGCCGGATCATGGGCGCCGGGGCGGGCGGCGCAATGTAC
>NZ_JBFTZL010000357.1:0-1222 GCF_056406825.1 Arthrobacter sp. P1_A5
GCGGCCCCTCCGGCCGTCGCGGCCGAACCGGTGGCATCAGTCCGTGCAGCCGAGCCGGCCGCGCCGGTCCGCGCTGCTGGGCCGGCCGAAACCCAGCCGGTCGAAACGACGCCCGCAACCACAGCTGGCGACATGTCGCCGGGGGAGCGCCCGCGGTCCACGCCTCCGGTGCGCAAGCTGGCCAAGGATCTCGGCGTCGACCTCGAGGCCGTGACCGGTACCGGGGAGCGCGGGCTCATCACCCGCGACGATGTGCTGAACTTCGTCGGCGGCGGGGAGCTGCCCGCGGCCGCCCAGGAACCCGCCGGTGCGACGGCGCAGGCCGCATGGCTTGTCCAGGCCCCGGGCGAGCGCGAGACCCGCACGCCGATCAAGGGCGTACGGAAGTTCACCGCGGCTGCCATGGTGGCCAGTGCCTTCACTGCGCCGCACGTCACCGAGTTCCTGACCGTCGACGTTACGCCCACGATGGAGCTGCTGGCACGGCTCAAGGCCAGCCGCGCGTTCGCCGGGTACAAGCTCACCCCGCTGACACTCGTGTCCAAGGCCGTGCTGATTGCGTTGCGCAACCACCCGACCCTCAACGCCCGGTGGGACGAGGCCAACCAGGAGATCGTCCAGTTCAACTACGTGAACCTGGGCATCGCGGCTGCGACCCCGCGGGGGCTGACCGTTCCGAACATCAAGGACGCGGACCGGATGTCCCTCATGGATCTCTCCTCGGCCCTGACGGAACTGACGGACACGGCCCGGGCCGGGAAGACAAGCCCTGAGGCGCTCTCCGGCGGCACGATCTCCATCACGAACATCGGCGTCTTCGGCATTGACGCCGGCACGCCCATCCTGAATCCGGGCGAGGCAGCCATCCTGGCCCTCGGCGCGGTCCGGAAGATGCCGTGGGAGTACAAGGACGAGGTCGCGCTGCGCCAGGTCATGACGCTCAGCCTGTCCTTCGACCACCGGCTGGTCGACGGCGAGCAGGGCTCGCGGTTCCTCCAGGACCTCGGGGCCATGCTGGCCGATCCGGGCATGGTCCTCGCGATGGTCTAGGTCCCTCTACACAGCTGCCGGCTGCCCCGTCCGAAAGGAAGGGGCGGCCGGCAGCTTCGTGGTGTGCGGGGCCGACCCGCGGACCCGGGAGGGCGCCCGGGACCGGGGAGTTGCTTAGCCGAGCGGCTCGGTGGGGGCCGGTGCCAGGAGCGCGGCCAGCGCCATGCTTTCC
>NZ_JBFTZL010000358.1:0-1213 GCF_056406825.1 Arthrobacter sp. P1_A5
CGATGATGCCGGCCGGGGCCGACGCCGTCGTCCCCATCGAGCAGGCCGTGCCCGATTCCTTCCCGGTGCCGGGGGAGCCCGCCACGGTCCACCTGCCGGCCACCGCCGCCGGAACGTTCGTGCGCGACGCCGGCAGCGACATCCGCTCCGGCGAGCCCGCCCTCGGCGCGGGGACCTTCCTCGGCCCCGGCCAGCTGGGACTGCTGGCGGCGATGGGCTACACGGAGGTGCCCGTCCATCCCTCCCTCCGGGTCCTCCTGGTCACCACCGGCGACGAGGTGGTGGAACCGGGCAGCCCGCTGGGACCGGGCAAGATCTTCGACTCCAACGGCACGCTGCTCGAGTCCTCCATGCGCCAGGCCGGGCTCCAGGTCACACGGACCGGCGTCTCCATGGACCAGCCGGATGAGCTCGCCGCCTTGCTGCGCCGACATGCCCCCGCCGTGGACCTGATCGTCACCACGGGCGGCGTCAGCAAAGGTGCCTACGAGGTGGTCCGGCAGGCAATGGCCGGACACGACGTCGAATTCGGCGCCGTGGCGATGCAGCCGGGCGGCCCGCAGGGGATCGGCAGCTTCGACGGCGTCCCGGTGCTGGGGTTCCCGGGTAATCCGGTGAGCTGCCTCGTGTCCTTTGAAATGTTCCTGCGCCCGGTCCTCACAGAGCTGTTCGGCGCCCCGGCGCCCCGGCCCGCCGTCCGCGCGCGCCTCGCCGAACCGCTGACCTCACCGGCGGGCAAGCACCAGGTGCGGCGCGGCACGCTGGCTCCGGACGGCACGGTCAGGCTGGAGGGCGGCGCGGGATCCCACCTGGTCCATGCCCTGGCCCGTTCCAACGCCCTGGTCCACGTGCCAGAGGGAACAGCGGCGCTCGCAGCGGGCGACGAAGTGGAAGTATGGATCCTGTGAATGATGTAGAAAACCCTGAAGCGGATGCCACACCAGCGGACAACGGCGAAGCGGACAACGGCGAAGCGGACAAAAGAGCAGTGGGCAACACCCGCCTGACCCACCTCCGTCACGACGGCACGGCCCAAATGGTGGATGTGTCCAACAAGGCGCAGTCCACCCGGGAAGCCACGGCCACCGCGACCGTCCGCAGCACGGCCGAGGTCCTGTCCCTCCTCGGCGGCGGTGAGCTCCCGAAGGGCGACGCCCTGGCCGTAGCCCGCATCGCCGGGATCATGGCGGCCAAGAAGACGCCGGACCTGATC
>NZ_JBFTZL010000359.1:0-1197 GCF_056406825.1 Arthrobacter sp. P1_A5
CATCGAGGCCCAACTGGCCGTGCTCCGCGCCAACGGGTCCCGGGCGCCGGGCTCCGGCGCCCACCCGCCGGCGGCACCGGGCAGCGAGGAAGCGACCCAGCTGGGCCTCGAGACCCTGCTGAAGGCGATCCGCCTCAGGCAGCGGGTCATCATGAACGTCGTGGACAGCATGGGGAATGCCACCCGCGAGACGGTTGTTCCGGTAGCTGTGAATGGCGGGCGGGTGCGGGTGTTCGATCCGGACAAGGAGATCGAGCGGGTCCTGTCCATCCACCGCATTATCGACGTAGAAGCTACAGAGGAATTGTTCCAGTGAATGACGGGCCCCTGATCGTCCAGAGTGACAAGACCATCCTGCTGGAGGTCGACCACGAACTCGCAACGGAGGCCCGGCACGCCATCGCGGCGTTCGCCGAGCTGGAACGGGCCCCGGAGCATGTGCACAGCTACCGGCTGACGCCACTGGGGCTCTGGAACGCCCGGGCGGCCGGGCTGGACGCCGAAAAAGTGCTGGACACCCTGCTCACGTATTCCCGTTTCCCCGTGCCCCACTCCCTGCTGATCGACGTCGAAGAGACCATGTCCCGGTACGGCCGGCTCCGGCTGGAGAAGGACCCGCAGCACGGCCTGGTCATGCGCACCTCCGACTACCCGGTGCTCGAGGAAGTCAGCCGCGCCAAGAAGATCGCCCCGCTGCTCGGGCCACGGATCGACGGCGAGACGGTGGTGGTGCATTCCTCCCAGCGCGGCCAGCTCAAGCAGCTGCTGCTCAAGCTTGGCTGGCCGGCCGAGGACCTGGCCGGCTACGTGGACGGCACCCCGCACCCCATCATGCTCAACGAATCGGGATGGAAGCTGCGGCCCTACCAGCAACTGGCCGCGGAGAACTTCTGGGCCGGCGGCAGCGGCGTCGTCGTCCTTCCCTGCGGCGCCGGCAAGACGCTGGTCGGGGCGGCCGCCATGGCCACCAGCTCCACCACCACACTGATCCTGGTGACCAACACCGTCGCCGCGCGGCAGTGGAAGGACGAGCTCCTCAAACGCACGTCGCTGACCGAGGAGGAGATCGGCGAGTACTCCGGCTCCGTCAAGGAAGTCCGGCCGGTCACGATCGCCACCTACCAGGTCCTGACCACGAAGCGCGGCGGGCTGTACCCGCACCTGGAGCTCGTGGACGGCAACGACTGGGGCTTGATC
>NZ_JBFTZL010000360.1:0-1159 GCF_056406825.1 Arthrobacter sp. P1_A5
GTGGCGCTGACGCAAGACAACTCCCACAGCCGTGCCCGGCACATGTCCGAACCGTGGCGGATGTCCACCCAGCTGGGCCACTATGTGGCCTCGGGTCCGGCTCAGCAGCGCGTCGGCAAGAGCTGGTTCCTCGGCAGCGCCAACGCCATTTATCAGTCGCTGAATCTCATTCACGACGCCAACCCCGACATCGTGGTCGTGGTCGGCGCAGACCACGTCTACCGGATGGACTTCTCCCAGATGGTGGAGCAGCACGTCGCGAGCGGGGCCAAGGCCACGGTCGCCGCGGTCCGCCAGCCGCTGCACATGGCGGACCAGTTCGGCGTGATCGAAACCGATGCGGACAACCCGGAGAAGATTGCCGCGTTCGTGGAGAAGCCGTCGTCAACACCGGGCCTCGCGGCCGACCCCAGCCAGTTCCTGGCCTCCATGGGCAACTACGTCTTCGACGCCGATGCCCTTATCGAAGCCCTCCACGTTGACGCCGAGCGCCTCGATACCAAGCACGACATGGGCGGGGACATCATCCCGTACTTCGTCAACCAGGGCGAGGCCGGCGTCTACGACTTCACCCTTAACGACATTCCGGGCTCCACCGAACGGGACCGCACCTACTGGCGCGACGTCGGCACCATCGATTCTTTCTACGACGCCCACATGGACCTGATCTCCCCTGTTCCGGTCTTCAACCTCTACAACTCCGAGTGGCCGATCTACACCCGCCAGACCATCTCCCCGCCGGCCAAGTTTGTCCGCGGGAAGTCCAACACCGTGGGCACGGCACTGGATTCCATCGTGGCCAGCGGCGTCGTCGTCTCCGGCGGCATCGTGGAAGGCTCCGTGCTCTCCAACGACGTCTACGTCGGCACCTCGAGCCGGGTCCTGGACTCGGTCCTGATGGACAAGGTCAACGTCGGCGAAGGCGCAGTCATCAAACGCGCCATCATCGACAAGAACGTCAAGGTGCCGGCCGGGGCCGCGATCGGACTCGACCCCGAACTGGACCGCGCCCGCGGCTTCAAGGTCACGGACTCCGGAATCACGGTCCTGTCCAAGGGCCAGCACGTCCCGGACCCCAGCGATGCGGAACGGGCGCTCTCCGCGGCCAACCTGCGCCTGGTGCCCGACGCCGTCCGCACCGCCACTGAGAACTGGCCCG
>NZ_JBFTZL010000361.1:0-1077 GCF_056406825.1 Arthrobacter sp. P1_A5
GCAGCAGGAAGCCACGCGGCCGGACCGGAGGCAAGCCGGCTCCTCGGGCTCGACGATCAAGGGCAGCGCGCCCCGCCGAGGCAGGTTTTCCGAAGCACGCGTCGCGTTATTCATGTTTAGCCCCTAAAATCTAAATAGTAGGGTGACTATTTAGACYTCCGGAGGATCCATGACCCGCTGGCCCGCGCACGGCAGCAAGATGATGCCGTGGAAGTCGTCCGGGCGGCCGCCGCGCGAAGACCGGGAATTCACCGAGGTGGTGGTCTCGCTGCCACCCTTGATCGCCGGGAGCTGGTTCGATCCGGGGCGTGAGACCATCGTCGCCCTGGAAGAGGCCGCCGTCGCCATCGCGTCCCTGGACGTCACTGCCGGTACGCGGATGGCCGCCATTAGCGGGTTCCTGCTCCGCAGCGAGGCGGTCTCCTCCTCCAAAATCGAGCACGTCAACGCCAACCGCGATGACTACGCCCGGGCCATGATCGGGCTCAAGGCCAGTGACGACGCCCGCTCCATGGTGGCTGCCGCCGACGCCGTACAAGGGATGATCGACGACTCCGGGCGAACCGGCGAGATCCGGCTGGAGGCAATGCTGGCCGCCCATCACACGCTCATGAAGAACGACCCGATGGACGGCCCACACGCCGGCCGGTTCAGGGAGGTTCAGAACTGGATCGGCGGCAGTGACCATTCACCGCGGGGCGCCATCCACGTCCCGCCCCCGCCGGAGCTCGTGCCGGACCTGATGGAAGACCTGATCGTCTTCTGCAACCGCAGCGACGTGCCGATCATGGCGCAGGCGGCGGTCGCGCACGCCCACTTCGAGTCCATCCACCCGTTCACCGACGGCAACGGCCGGATCGGGAGGGCACTCATCGGGGCGATTTCCCGGCGTCGTGGGCTCACCAGGAACACCGTCACCCCAATCGCGTCGGCGATGGTTGCCGACGTCGACACCTACTTCAGCCTGCTCAACAACTACCGCTCCGGTGATGCCGATCCGTTCGTGCTCTACCTGGCCCGTTCCGCCATCCGCGCCTCGGATGCCGCCCGCGAATCCGTCGCCGCCCTCGATGCGCT
>NZ_JBFTZL010000362.1:0-1055 GCF_056406825.1 Arthrobacter sp. P1_A5
TTCTGAGCGCTCAGAACGGCCCCTGCTGCGAGTCAGTTGGGAGGACGGGCCGCGGGCTGTGGATAACTCTCCTAGGCAGTCCTGGGTTTTGCGACGATGGGTCGATGAAGACACCCCGGCCGCTCCCGGCGCCGCTCGGTTCGGCGCCGTTTACATTCCGGGAGGCAGCCGACGCCGGGGTCAGCCGTCGCCGGCTCAGGCATCCCTCACTGCGGGTTCCGAGCCGCGGGATCCGGCTGCCGGCAGAACACTCCGCTGACGTGAAGCTGAATGCCCGGCCCCTAACTCTTGTCACGCAGTTCTCGGCAGCCTCCCACGCGACCGCCTTCCTGATCTGGGACTTCCCGGGCTTTCTCCCGGGCTCTGGTGCCCCCGCCATCCACATATCTCGTCCGGACTCCATGGCAATACCGCGGCGCAAGGGCGTGATTGGCCATGTCGGGCAATTCTTCGCCGACGAAATCACCACGATCGACGGCGTGCTGGTAACCTCACGGACCAGGACGTGGTTGGACTGCGCCCGGAAGATGAGCATTGACGAACTGACCGTGGTGGCGGACCACCTGCTGCGCCATCCCCGGCCCGAGTTTGAAAGCCGGACCATGCCCTATGCCCGTCCCGGGGAACTGGCCGAGATGCTGGACCGCCACAAGGGAACACCCGGTATCCGCAAGGCGCGGCTCGCCTTGGAGCAGGCCCGAATCGGTGCGGAYTCGGCCCCCGAGACGAGACTCCGGCTTGCCCTCTGCCGCTCAGGACTACCGGAACCGGAACTGAACGTGCGCACGGTCCTGCGCTCCGGCGTCGTGCGTCAACCTGATCTTGCCTATCCGGAACACCGGGTTGCTGTGGAGTATGAGGGGGCCGTGCACTCCGACGCGGCCCAGGTCATCCGCGACATCGCCAGGGAAGAGGACTACAGCGGCGCGGGCTGGACCCTGGTCAGGATCTCAAAACGGCACATGCAGAACGACGCGCGCGCCGCCGTGACCAAGGTCCGCACCGTTCTCGCCAGCCGTGGTTGGCCGCCCAACTAGCTCGCAGCAGGGGCCGTT
>NZ_JBFTZL010000363.1:0-1033 GCF_056406825.1 Arthrobacter sp. P1_A5
CGAGGTCCTCGATCAGTTCACGCCAGCCGGCGGTCTGGGATTCCGGGGCGAAGGGGTGGATGGAAGCGAACTCCGGCCAGGAGATGGCCTCCATCTCGGCCGTGGCGTTCAGCTTCATGGTGCACGACCCCAGCGGGATCATGGTCCGGTCCAGGGCCAGGTCGCGGTCCGAGAGGCGGCGGATATAGCGCAGCAACTGGGTCTCGGAACGGTGCGTGTTGAACACCGGGTGCTGCAGGAAGTCGGAGGAGCGCAGCACGGACTCCGGCAGTTCGAGACCCTGGGCTGAACCGACCGGGCCGGCGCCAAAGGCGACGGCAACGGCGGCGAGGACGTCCGGCGTCGTGGTTTCATCAACGGATACACCCACCGTGTCGGCGTCGATCACGCGAAGGTTGATGCCGCGGGCCTCGGCCGCCGCGATGACCTTGGCGGCCTTGCCGGGGACGCGGACCGTGACGGTGTCGAAGAAGGACTCGGATACCAACTCGCGGCCGGCGGCCTTAAGGGACGCTGCCAGGGTGCGGGCGTTGTTGTGGACGGCCTCGGCGATCGCCTTCAGGCCATCGGGGCCGTGATAGACGGCGTACATCGAGGAGACGATGGCCAACAGCGCCTGCGCGGTGCAAATGTTGGACGTGGCCTTCTCACGGCGGATGTGCTGCTCGCGGGTCTGCAGGGCCAGACGGTAGGCGGGGACGCCGGCGTTGTCCTTGGACACCCCCACAATGCGGCCCGGAAGCGTGCGTTCCATGCCCTCACGCACCGCCATGTAGGCGGCGTGCGGCCCGCCGAAAAACAGCGGCACACCGAAGCGCTGCGTGGAGCCGACTGCGATGTCCGCGCCCTGCTCGCCCGGAGGGGCAATCAGGGTCAGGGCAAGCAGATCCGCCGCCACGGTGACCAGTGCGCCGCGTTCCTTAGCCTCCGCGATCACGGCAGACTGGTCCCACACCCGGCCGGAGACGCCCGGCTGCTGCAGGACGACGCCGTTGATGACGCCGTCGGGCAGGCCCTTGGAGAGGTCGGCGAC
>NZ_JBFTZL010000364.1:0-1008 GCF_056406825.1 Arthrobacter sp. P1_A5
AAGCAGGAGTTACCGGCCGTGACCGTGCCGCCGCTGGCAAAAACGGGCGGAAAACGGGCCATCAGGGCCGGGCCAAGACTCGGCCGCGGCCCGTCGTCGGCTGCCGCGGACTCGCCGGAGCCGGCGGCGAGGGGCACGATTTCGGCGTCGAACGTCCCGGCGGCCGCGGCTGCCAGGGCACGTTGGTGGCTGCGGAGCGCGAAAGCGTCCTGGCGTTCCCGGCTGATGCCGAAGCGGGCGGCGACGTTTTCGGCCGCCACCCCCATGTCGGGGTCGCCGAAGCTCAGTGGAGCGAACTGGGCCCGGCTGTAAAAGTCCGGGCTGCCGTCGTCGTTGCGGTGGGCGCGGAGCGGAGCCGTGCTGATGCTCTCGACGCCGCCCGCGAGGTACAGGCCGCCGCCGCCCGCCGCGACCAGCCGGGAGGCCAGGACGATCGCGTCCAGACCGGAGCCGCATTGCCGGTCCACGGTGACGCCGGGGACGGTGACCGGCAGGCCTGCCTCCAGCGCGGCGAGCCGGGCCACGTTTCCGCCGCCGCCCACGGCGTTGCCGATCACGACGTCGGTCACGGATTCCCCGGTGCCGTCGCCGGCATCGGCGAGCAGGCTGCGGAGCACCGGAGCCAGGAGTTCGTGGGCGCGGAGCTTCTTCAGTGCCCCGTTGGCGCGGCACAGCGGCGTCCGGCGCGCGGCGATGATGACCGGCTGCCTGTCCTCAGGCAGCAGCCCCGGGAAAGACAGCCCGGGAACAGACCGCCGGGGGAACGACGTTCCGCGGAGCGGCTGCCCGGGTGCTGCCGGCCCGCTGCCCGCGCGCGGCTCAGCCAAGACGCCGGATCCTGGGATCGTTCCGCGCCACCCAGTCCAGCAGCAGCTGCCGGCTGATTTTGCCGCGGTCCGTCAGGGGCAGCTCCGTCAGCACGAAGTACTCCAGGGGGCGCTTGTTCCGGGCCAGCACATCGTCGATCCCGGACCGCAGCTGGGTGGCGGTGACCGCTCCGTGCGAGGG